>DATEHJ010000520.1:0-8447 GCA_035279645.1 Gemmatimonadaceae bacterium | reverse complement strand
CAACTGCGTCGGCGTCGAGCCCTTCAACGCGTCGAGCAGGAAGGCGTATGCGCGGTCAGTGTAGTCGCGGAGCGCGGCCTTCTGATGGAGCTGCGTCGTATCGAGCGTGAACGGTGCCTCCTTGAGTCCACGCAGAGCGATCGCCGCGACCTCGAGATTCGTGCTGACGGCGTGAACGATCTGTTGCGCGAAATCGCGAACGCCCGGAGTGGGATGAAAGGCCATCGCCGAGTCGGGCATCGCGTCGATGTACGCGAGACAATTCGATCGCTGCCGTTCCCAATCTTCGACGAGCTGCTGCTTGGTCTGCGCACGAGCGGTGGTCGTGAAGGCGGCGAGTGCGAACGCGGCGGCGAATAGTGAGCGCATCAGGACGGAGAGGAAAGGTGTGTGCGAGCCTACCGTGTGTTGCCGTAGCCTTGTCCGCGCAGAACGCGACCTGGTTTGGCTCCAGTGTGGACTCCATCGTGCCAAACGAGCGTACCGTTGACCCAAACATAACGAACGCCGGTCGACAACTGCTTGGGCTGCTCGAAGGTCGCGCGCTCGCCGATGGTGTTGGGGTCGAACACGACGACATCGGCGTACATCCCGGGCTTCAGCACGCCGCGATCGGGAATTGCGAGGCGTGTCGCGACGGCCGAACTCATCTTGCGAATCGCTTCCTCGAGCGTGAGTACATGCTCATCGCGTACGTACCGGCCGAGGATGCGCGGATAGGTGCCGTACGATCGCGGATGCAACAGGCCGCGCACGCTGTCGGGCTCCGGGCCGGCTGCATCGGTACCGATCTTGATCCAGGGTTGCTGGAGTTGCAGCTTGACATTCTCTTCGCTCATCAGGAAGTAGATGGTCTCGACGCGACGACGCTCGCTCAAAATCAGGTTCATTGCCGCGGTTAAGTAATCCGTGTTCATCATCTGTGCGATTTCCGAGAGGCGCTTGCCGACGTACCCCGCGTTTTCCGGGCGCCGGAGATCGGCGATCAGCACGTTAGGCGGCGTCGCGAGGCCGCAGAGATCTTCCCAATCGCTCGTCGGGTGCTCCACCTCGGCCCGCAACTTCACGCGCATCGCCGGGTCGGCAAGGTTCTCGAACAGCTTTCCATCGGCGGACGCCGACGGTGGGAGACACGAGGTAAGCCCCGTGCCTCCCGCGGTATACGGATACATATCCGCCTGAATGTCGAGACCGGCCGCGCGGGCCGAGTCTATCTTCGTGATCGCGGAGCGCGCTTTCGGCCAATTCCGCACACCTGCTGCCTTCAGGTGGTAGATCTCGACCGCGACACCACCTTCGCGCCCAATTCGCGCCGCTTCGTCGATCGCCTCGAGCAGCTTATCGGCTTCGGAGCGCATGTGCGAGATGTACACGCCGCCATACGGGGACATCGCTTTCGCCTCCTCCACGAGCTCTTCCGTCGATGCAAACGTGTTGGGCGGATAGATCAGCGCGCTCGCCATGCCGAAGGCGCCATCCTGCATCGCCCGTCGCACCGCGGCGCGCATCGAATCGAGCACCGCGCCGCGCGCTTCGCCCATGGACAGTCCCATGCCGTAGACGCGAATTGTCCCGGCGCCGACGAAGGAGCCCACGTTAGGCGAGATCCCGTGCGCACCCATCGCGCGCAGCCAGTTGTCGAAGCCGTGCGGCTCGGCGAAGCGTCGCGCGAGCGCGGTGTCGAAAGCGCCGGCGCCCTGCGCCACGTCGGCGAGTCGCGCGGCATTGATCGGTGCCGGCGTCGCGCCTTCCCCGAGAATCTCCGTCGTTACGCCTTGCGAGATCTTGCCGACGTCGCGGCCATCACCCGCGAGAAAGAGGCCTCCCGACTGTCCCTGGATGTCGATGAACCCAGGCGCGACGACGAGTCCAGTCGCGTCGATGCGAGCCTTCGCTGCAGCACTGCGCAGCACGCCGTGTTGCGTAACACGCACGATGTGGTCGCCACGTATCGCGACGTCACCGAGGAACCAAGCCGCGCCTGTTCCGTCGACGACGTCTCCGTTCTCGATGACCAGGTCGTAGGCGCCACCGTTCTCGGCGGTTGGCGCAGTGTTGACAGGGCCGCGGCACGCGGCCGCGAACGCAAGAGCGAGAGGGGTGAGGAGACGGCGCATGTCGGATGGAAGAGGGCGGCGCAAGCGTGAGGTGGGCGGAGGAGAATGCAGCGAGGAGAGCGCGCTCCGCCAGAGCAAACGTCGGCGATTCAGCGTATTCTTCCGGAGTCGCGGCATTGCTTGCCGTCGGCCGCGGCACTATCGCAGAGGGTCGAACATGAAAGTGGGCACGTTGGTGGGACTCATTCTCGTCGTACTCGGGATTGTCGGATTAGCGTACGGAGGCATCACGTACAGTCGCCGGCGCGAAGTCGCCCACGTGGGGCCGGTGCAGGTCACGACGCGCGAGGAGCACACCATTCCGATTTCACCGATCGTCGGTGGTGTGGCGATTCTCGTCGGTGCGGCGCTGATCGTCGCCGTGCGACGCGCGTCGTAGTCGCGCCTTCTGTAAGGAATTGGTCGGGCGGGTAGTACGGGACGTGCGGCACGCCTAACATGTGCGGCAATCGATCGTTCCTTAAACCATTCCCGTCAATGACGACACGGCGCGATTTCCTGAAGGCGGGCACGGTCGTGAGCGGTGTACTCCTCGGCCGCGGCGCGCCAGCGCTGGCGCAAGCCGCCGCGCGAATTGCCGCGAGCGGCTCCACGCTCGATCTGCTGGTGCTCGGCGGCACCGGATTCATCGGCCCACATCTCGTGCGACACGCCGTCTCGCGTGGTCATCGCGTCACGATCTTCACGCGCGGACGGCACGACGCGGATCTGCCTAACGATGTTGTTCGACTCACTGGCGATCGCAACGGCCATCTCGAAGCGCTCGTCGGCAAGCGGTGGGACGCCGTCGTCGACGATTCGGCGACCAATCCAGAATACGTGCGGCAATCGGCCCAGCTTCTGAAGGAC
This sequence comes from Gemmatimonadaceae bacterium, assembly GCA_035279645.1. Classification (GTDB taxonomy): domain Bacteria; phylum Gemmatimonadota; class Gemmatimonadetes; order Gemmatimonadales; family Gemmatimonadaceae; genus AG2. The sequence goes on along the minus strand of DATEHJ010000520.1, from coordinate 5,481 downwards.
TCCGCCGGTCGCTACCTCTTTACCTCGTCGACGGGTGTCTACTATCCGTACCTCAAGCGCGGTCTCGACGAATCGGTCGCACCGCATCTCGACGTTGCCGATCCCAAGGACGGCTCAGAGACATATGGCGTCGCGAAGGCACGGTGTGAGCGCGAGGTGCAGCAAGTCTTCGGCGACCGCGCAGTTGTCGTTCGGCCGACGTACATCGTAGGTCCAGGCGATACCTCGGACCGATTTCCGTATTGGCCGGTTCGATTGGCGCGAGGCGGGGAGGTGCTCGCACCAGGGCGGCACGACGATCCAGTCCAGATCATCGACGTCCGCGACCTCGCGGAGTTCATGATGCGTCTGCTCGAGGAACTGCGCTCAGGGATTTACAATGCGGCGGGTCCCAAAGACACCCTAACGATGCCGTCGTTTCTGGAGCAAGCGAAGGCTGCACTCGGCGCCGATGTGAAGTTCACCGCGGTTGACGACTACGCATTCCTCGCGCAGCACAAGATCGACGAAGCGATTCCGTGGGCGCGTTTGGAAGGCAACGACGATGGAATGATGTCCATCAGCAATCACAAGGCGATCGCGGCCGGTCTCGGCTTTCGTCCATTGGCGACGACTGTGCGCGATACGCTGGCCTGGTGGCCGACCGTTCCCGAAGCGCGACGTGCAAAGCCGCGATTTACGATCACACCCGAAATGGAAGCGCAGGCGCTCGCTGCCTGGCACGCCCGCGCGCAGTAGGCGGCATCTGGTCGCCGGTGATTGGTCTAAGAGTGCCCCTCGCCGAGCGCCGCGCGCGCTTCGATATTTAATGCCGCACGTCGGAAGCATTCTCACCGGCCCAACTCCTCCTGGAGGATTGTCATGCGCCGCATCTCCGCAGCGCTAGCACTGCTCGCGAGCTCCGTGCTCCTTGGTCTCTCATCTTCGCCGGCCGACGCTCAAGCGAAACGCGCGCTGCGCAGTGGCGACCTCTACCATCTCAAGGATGTTCGCGATCCGGAGATCTCACCGGACGGCCAGTGGGTCGCCTATACAGTGACCACCGTCGATTCCGCAAAGGACAAGTCGGATAACGACGTCTGGATGACGAGCTGGGACGGCGCGACGACGATTCGGGTGACGTCGAGTCCGGAGAGCGAAAGCTCACCGCGCTGGAGCCCAGACGGGCGCTATCTCGCTTTTCTGTCCGGACGGCAAGAAGGCAAGGGCGCGCAAATTTGGTTGCTCGATCGGCGAGGTGGCGAGGCGCAGCGAATCACTCAGCTGAAAGGCGGCGCTTCCGAATTCTCGTGGTCGCCCGACTCCAAACGGATCGTCATCGTCGTGGACGACGAGACGGACTCTGTTGCGCGTAAAGACACGGCCGAACACAAGACGCCCAAACCAATCGTCATCGATCGCTACAGCTTCAAGCGCGATGTGGCAGGCTATCTCGGCACCAAGCGGAGTCACCTGTCGCTTTACGATCTCGCGACGAAGAAGACGGACGCGCTGACAATGGGCCTCGACGACGACGGGTCGCCGAGCTGGTCACCGGACGGTAGGATGATTGCGTTCGTGCGCGGCCCTGTCGCCGAACCCGACCGGTCGCGTGATGATGACGTCTACGTCATCGAGGCGCGGGCGGGAGCGGCACCCAAGCGCCTCACGGATTTCGTCGGTCCCGATGGCGGTCGTCCCGCATGGAGCCCGGATGGGAAGTGGATCGCGTTCTTCCGCGGCGACGAGCCAAAGTACCAGGCGTACAACCTCAGCAAGCTCGCTCTGGTGGCGAGTGACGGCAGCGCGCCGGCGCGCGTGCTCACCGAGGCGCTCGATCGCCCGCTCTCGAGCGCGCATTTCAGCGCGGACGGCAACTCGGTGTACGTGCTGCTCTCCGACGATCGCGAGCAGCAGCTCGCGCGCGTGAGCGTCGCCAACGGCGCCGTTGAGCGTTTGCTTACCGGCAAGCGCGTCGTGAACTCCTACTCGACGGAAGCGGGTAAGTTCGCGGTGATGGTCTCGACGCCGGAGCGCTCGGGCGAAGTGTACGCGTGGGAGAACGGCGCCCTGCGTCAGCTGTCGCACCAGAACGATTCCCTGTTCGCTCAGCTCCAGCTCGGTACGACGGAAGGCTTTTCTTCGAAGAGCAAGGACGGGACTGAGGTCCACGGCGTTCTCGTTAGGCCCGCCAACGCTGCGCCGGGCAAGCTGCCGATGATTCTGTACATCCACGGCGGCCCGAACGGTCAGGACAGCTACAGTTTCAGCTTCGACCGCGAATACTTCGCCGCCAACGGCTACGCGGTTCTCTCGGTCAACTATCGTGGGTCGAGCGGACGTGGCTCAGCATACCAGAGAGCGATCTACGCCGACTGGGGCGACAAGGAAGTGATGGATCTCCTGGGCGCGGTCGACGAAGCGGTTCGTTCAGGCGTCGCTGACGGCGACCGACTCGGCATCGGTGGCTGGAGCTACGGCGGCATTCTCACCGACTACAGCATCGCGTCGTCGACACGCTTCAAGGCAGCTGTCGCCGGCGCCGGAAGCGCGCTCCAACTCTCGATGTACGGTACGGATCAGTACATCACACAGTACAATCAGGAAATCGGGCCGCCTTGGAAGAATCAGGATTTGTGGATCAAGATCTCGTACCCGTTCTTCCACGCGGACCGCATCAAGACGCCAACGCTGTTCATGGGTGGCTCAGCGGATTTCAACGTGCCGATCATTGGTGGCGAGCAGATGTACCAGGCGCTGCGCTCGCTCGGCGTGCCGACGGAGCTCGTGATCTATCCTGGTCAGTTCCATGGCCTCACGCTGCCGACTTACCGGAGGGACCGGCTCGAACGCTACCTCGCGTGGTACGACCGATACCTCAAGCAGCAGACGACCGTGCAGGCGGGCGGGACAAAGGCGAAGGAGTAAGCACTCATCAAACTGGACGGCGCAGCAGCGTGAGTGCGACGCCATCACGGTAGAAATCAGGTACGCGGGCTTCTTCCTCGAAGCCTACCGACGCGAGAAGCGCGCGTACCTGTCCCATGACCGGATCGTCCGGCATTTCCGCGACGACGAAGCGCGCACCGTCATCACGCGCCTCGTCGAGCACTGCCCGCACGATCCGCTCTCCCACGTCCGATGGACTGACGCTCGGCGCGAGCACCGCCGCGTGCAGCTTCTTCACGCCCGCGGCGCCGGCAACGGCACCGAACAACGCGAGCGCCGCCACGGTTCCGTCGCGGGCAATCACGAGGGCCCGATGCTCGTCGTCGCGTCCCGCTCCGCGCTCAGCAAGTTGCAACACCTCCATTGCCCGATCGATATAGGGCGTGACGCCGAGCGCGCCCATGAGGAGCACGCGCGCGGCGACATGATCGTCAGGGGAGAGCGGGCGTGGCGCGAGCGCGAAATACCCGGTCATGATCCAGCGAGGGACGGGATCCCTAGATATGTAGGGCGCGGCCGAGCGTCGCCAGCGCCGCCTCCTTCGTCGACTCGGACAGTGTGGGGTGAGCGTGCACCGTCATGCCGATATCGTCGGCCGATGCTCGGTACTCGAAGCCCAGCACGACTTCGGCAACCGTTTCCGACACATTCGGGCCAACGAGGTGCGCACCAAGCAATTCGTCGGTGCGAGCGTCGGCGATGAGCTTCACGAAACCCGCGCTCTCACCCATCGTGCGCGCGCGGCCGCTAGCGCTAAATGGGAAGCGACCAACCTTGTACTCTCGACCGCTTTCCTTGACTTCGCGCTCGGTGAGCCCGACGGCGGCGACTTCCGGCCAGGTGTAAACGACGTTGGGAATCGACCGGTAGTGCATGTGCGAATTCTGACCCGCGATGACTTCGGCGGCAACGACGCCTTCGTCCTCGGCTTTGTGCGCGAGCATCGGACCGGGCACGCAGTCTCCGATTGCGTAAACGTTGGGCACGCTCGTCCGCATGTGATCGTCGACGAGCACTTCTCCACGGCGACCGACGCTGAGGCCAAGCGCGGCGGCGTCGATGCCCCCGAGTGACGGCTTGCGGCCAATCGCCACCAGGGCGTAGTCGCCCTCGAGCGTTTCTTTGGCGGCATCCTTCTCGATGTCGATCAGAACACGTTCACCGTCGCGCCGGCCGCCGACAACGCGCGTTCCGGTGCGGAGCTCGAGTCCCTGCCGTCGAAAGACGCGGTCGCACTCTTTCACGACGTCTTCGTCCATGCCGGGGAGAATTGTTGGCATGAGCTCGACGACAGTGACCTTAGCCCCGAGCCGTCGCCAAACGGAGCCGAGCTCGAGGCCAATGACGCCGCCTCCGATGACGATGAGGTGTCGTGGGACGCGGGGAATGGTGAGTGCGCCGATGTTTGACAGGACGCGCTCTTCGTCGAACTTGAGGAATGGGAGCTCGACTGGTACGGAGCCCGTTGCAATGATGACGTTCTTTGGGGCGTAGGAGACGATACTGTTGTTCGGGGGGGGGCCCCCGGCCGCGCTCGGCAAAATGGAGACTTCGAGCCCGTTTTCGGTCTTTCGCAGAGCACCTCGGCCCTTTGCCCACGTGATCTTGTTCTTCTTGAACAGGAACTCAATGCCGCGCGTGTTCTGAGCGACGACCTCATCCTTCCGTTTGAGCATGGTCGCGAGATCCAACGACAAACCAGCGCCCTCGATCCTTATTCCGTGCTCGGCCGCGTGCTGCCGCACAAAATCGTAGTGCTCCGACGACGTCAGCAGCGCCTTCGACGGAATGCAGCCGACGTTCACACAGGTCCCGCCGAGCGTCTTGTCCATCTCGACGCAGACCGTCGTCAGGCCAAGCTGCGCGGCACGAATCGCCGCCACGTACCCGCCGGGTCCGCCGCCGATGATGACGACGTCAGCGGGAGTGATATCAGTTGCCATAATTCTGTCAGTCCAGTGCTTGGGCAGGGAGCTTCATGCTCCGCCCGACGTGAAAGGTAAAGACACACGGAAGGCTGGCCTCGCCGGCCCGCACCGACGTTAGGCATTCGCAATGAAGAAAGCCGGCGAGCATCGCTCGCCGGCCATTCGTATCCAAATCACTCGTCAACGAACTGCCCTCTAGTCCACTAGCATCGACGCCGGATCTTCCATCAACTCCTTGACGCGGACTAGATAGAGCACGGCCTGTTGCCCATCGATTACGCGATGATCGTACGAGAGCGCAATGTACATCATCGGTCGAATCTCGACTCTGCCCGCGATCGCCACTGGCCGATCCTGAATCTTGTGCAATCCCAGAATGCCCACCTGAGGAAAGTTCAGGATGGGAGTGGAGACGAGTGAGCCGAAGACGCCGCCGTTCGTGATGGTGAATGTGCCGCCAGTGAGATCTTCCATCGTCAGCTTGCCGTCACGGGCCTTCTTTGCGACGTCCGAGATATCACGGGCGATCTCTACCAGCCCCTTTCCATCCGCGTCCTTGATTGCCGGAACCACGAGCCCCGCTTCAGACGCGACAGCGATCCCCATGTTCACATAGTGCTTGTAC
>DATEHJ010000519.1:0-5985 GCA_035279645.1 Gemmatimonadaceae bacterium | reverse complement strand
CGCGTCCGATTGAGCGCGATGACGTCGCCAGCAGGAATGAGATCGACGAGATCGCGGAAGCGCTTGTGCTCGATGGCGCCACTCGTCCGATTCACGACCATCAACCGACTCTCATCCCGACGAGCGATCGGCTGTTGAGCGATTTGGTCAGGCGGGAGATTGAAGTCGAAGTCGGAAGTGCGCATGAGAGCGACATGTCACTCCGAGGAGGGAAGCGACCAGGGATCTACACTCGCCGGGGACACTGGAAGAGCGGATTCCTCGCTTCGCTCGGGATGACGAAACTCTAGAAGAGACTCGGCTGCCCGGACGGACTCGGCGGCGTGTAGCCGAAATGCCGGTATGCGAGAGGCGTCGCCACACGGCCCCGCGGCGTTCGCTGCAGAAAACCGTGCTGCAGCAGGAACGGCTCATATACCTCCTCGATCGTCGTCGAGTCTTCGCCAATCGCCGCGCCGATGTTGTTCAGACCGACGGGTCCCCCCTCGAATTTCTCGATGATCGTCTTGAGGATTCTGGCGTCCATGTCATCGAGGCCGAACTCGTCGACGTCGATCATGCGCAGGAGCTGTGAGGCGACTTCTTTGGTGATGACTCCGTCCGCCTTCACCTGCGCGTAATCGCGAACGCGACGCAGAAGTCTGTTCGCTACCCGCGGCGTCCCACGCGAGCGACGAGCGATTTCTTGCGCGCCGCCCTCAGCGATCTCGACATTCAGCACCATTGCCGACCTCGCTACGATCTGCTCGAGCTCTGGCACCGGGTAATAATTCAGCCGCTCGACGATTCCGAACCGCGCTCGCATCGGTGGCGTCAACATGCCGAATCGAGTCGTGGCGCCGATGAGCGTGAACCTCTCGACCGGCATCGTAATCGTCTGCGCCTTGGGACCCTCCGAGAGGCGAATCTCGATCTTGTAGTCCTCCATCGCGGGGTACAGAAACTCCTCGATGATCGGCTTCAGACGGTGGATCTCGTCGATGAAGAGGATGTCGCCCTCCCGCATGTTGGTCAGCGTTCCAACCAGATCGCCGGGTTTTTCGAGGGCGGGACCTGACGTGGTGCGAATGTTGACTCCAAGCTCGCGAGCAATGAGCTCGGCGAGGGTGGTCTTGCCGAGTCCGGGCGGTCCGTAGAAAACGGCATGATCGAGCGGCTCGCGACGAGCGATCGCGGCGTCGATCCAGATACGGAGACTTTGCTTGACCTTTTCCTGGCCGATGAACTCGGCCAGGCGCTGAGGACGCAGCGAGAGCTCGACGACCGATTCGTCGGCGAGCGCCTCCGGCGTTGTGATCTCGGCGCGTGACATCTGGGAATCAGTGGGAGGGGCCGACCGGAAGTGCGGAGGAAATATAGTCCGAAGAAAGTCCGAAGTTGAGATTGTCGAGTCTCGGCCGATCTCGGGGCGTGCGGCGCAGTTTTCGCTGTTTTCACGCAAGCTTGCTTAACAACTGCACAAGTTCGCGGAACGCACTGCGTGATTTTGGAAGCAGCGCGACTGCGTCGGCGGAGTGGTGCTAACTCACTTTTGAGGAGGCAGTTCATGGGACGGGATCGGCTTCTGCGCGTGGGCGTGGCGAGCCTGGGAATGCTGGCGCTGACCGCGATGGTTCACCCAGTGCGGGCGCAGAGCCCCACACAGATTCTCGATAGTCTCCGGCGCCGCTATCAGTTGCCACTGATGCCGGCGACGGAAGTTGCCGCGACCGCGTCCCGCTTCGCGCCCGGATTCAACACATCCTCGCAGACGGCGTTTGGCGCGAACTTCGGCGACGGCTTCCTCGGCGCCGGATTCGCGAGTCGCACACGGAGTGGTGTGCACGCCGACGGATCGGCCGTGGCCGGCCTCGGGTTGTGGAATGCGCGCGACTACGTCGGCATCGAGATCAGTATTTTTTCATTTTCAACGGTCGACGAGGGGTTCGTCGAGAACGGCGCTTTCGGCATCAAGCTGCATCGGGTGTTGCCGGGGAACTCCGCGGTCGCGATCGGCGGCGAGAATCTCGCCGGGTGGGGCTCACTGGATGCGCCGCGGACGTATTACGCCGTCGGCTCGAAAGTTTGGCGTCTCCGGCAAGTCGAGGGCGATCCCTTCGGCAGTCTCACGACCAATCTCGGCATCGGCAACGGTCGCTTCAGCCCGCAATTCGACAGCCTAACGAGTACGGCTGACCTCGGCGGCGTCGGCGTGTTTGGCAGCGTCGGACTGCGCGTCCACGAAAAGGCATCGTTGATCGCGGATTGGGGAGGCCAGGACCTGTCCTTCGGCATCTCCATTCTGCCCCTGCGCTGGGTCCCACTCGTCATCACGCCGGCGTATGCCGACGTCCTTCACCGCAACAACCACAGCGGGGCGTTCGTGCTCGGTATCGCCCTCGGGTTCAAGTTCTGGCAGGTCCGAAACATCTTCCTGCCTCCGGAGAGGTAGCCCATGAACAAACTGATAACACTGGGACTCGGCGCGGCGACGTTTGGCGTCGTCGCGACATCGCCGGCATCCGCGCAGGCGGCGAACAACAACACCACGATCCCGTTCGTGGTCGTCAACCTGTTCACGCCCGGCACCGTTGCCGTACCATTGGATCTCAGCGTCGCCACGGCGATCGGCAACGAGATGGATCGTCTGGTCCGCGACAAGAACCTCGTCTCGCCGATAACTGGGGTCGTGATCCCGCCCGAGATTACGCACGTCGCGATGAGCATGATGACCGATGCGACCCCGCCGGTGCGCGATCAGATCAAGAAAGCGTTGATGGGCGCCGGGACGAATGAGCGCATCGTCGATCAACTCATGTCGACGTTCCCTTCGCTCTTGTCGCGGCCGACCGCGGGACAGTTACAGAACTCGCTCAGCGCGTTCAACGGCTTTATCAACAATGCCAGTGCGGCGTTCCTCGTGAACCCACCGGCGGAATTCCTCGCGCTGCACGCCATTCTGCTGCAGGTGACCACGTCGGCCAATAGGGTACCGCACTAAGGGGAGAAGAGGCAGGACGCTTTGCACGTGTGCTGTGAGCGACGCGATGTTACCTGACACGAACTCGTTGTTCGGTCACACCGCGCCGCCGTCACCATTCAACGTCATTGGGTCAGTCGACAGCACGCCTTGGCGCGCGGCTACGCTGGCGCGAACAGATCCCTGAGCGCTGTGGTCATCGTTCTTGTCGCTTCGGTCCCCGTCGAGGACAGCGTGGTCACCCGCTTCGACTTCGCGGTTACTCGACTCGTCGCTTCAGAACGCACACTTGACGTCGTGGTCAGTCGACTCGTCGCCGTTGCTCGCGCACTCGACGTCACGGTCACTTGACTGCGACCGGCCGTCCGCGATCAGGACGGATTGGTCAGGAGACTGAACTGGTCGGTCACAAGACTCGGCGGCGCGGTGCGCTGTCTGGACACGAAGGTCAGCGCTCATCTCCCTGCGGTAAGCGCTCATCACCACGAGGTCAGCTGACTGGCCCCGATTGGATCGCTAACCGAACCGGTCTGACAGCCGACGGGAGCGCACCGTAACCTCAGCGTGCGCTGCGGAAAGCTGACCGCGCGCGCCGGTCAGCCGACCGCGCGCCCCGGTCACACCACGTGAACGTCGCCTCAGAAGATGCCCGACGACGCGTCTGTACCCGCTACCCGCCGCCTTCTGCTCTCTCTACCCGCTACGCCCGCTGCTTTACCTCCGCCAGCCGATCGGCGGCGCGGCGCAGCGTGTCGAACTTCTTGCAGAACGCGAAGCGCACCAGCGAGCGGCCCAGCTCTCGATCGTGGTAGAAGCTCGATCCCGGGACCGTCGCGACACCGATCTCCTGCGTCATCCACTTCGCGAACGTCACGTCGTCCAGGTCGCTCAACGCCGAGAAATCGGCAAGTATGTAATACGCGCCCTCGGGGACGGCGAACGCGAATCCCGCTTCGTTGAGCGCGTCGACGAGCACATGGCGACGTGCCCTGTAGTCGAGCGCGAGGTGATTGAAGTAGTCCGGATCGAACGCCAACCCCACCGCGCCCGCTGCTTGCAGCGGCGCCGGCGCGCCGACCGTGAGAAAGTCGTGAACCTTTCTGATCGGCGTCGTCTGCGCTGGCGGTGCGATCGCGTAGCCGAGTCGCCATCCTGTGCAGCTGAAAGTCTTCGACAAACCCGAAATCGTGATCGTGCGCTCGCGCATGTCGGGCCACGTCGCCATCACGTGGTGATCGCCCGCGTAACGAATGTGCTCGTAGATCTCGTCCGTGATCGCCCAGACGTCGTACTTGAGACACAGCTCGGCGATCAAGGACATCTCGGCGCGCGTGAGCACACGGCCGGTTGGATTGTGTGGCGTGTTGACGATGATCGCCTTCGTCCGCTTGTTGAACGCCTTTTTCAACCGATCGCCGTCCAATGTCCAATTCGGACGCTCGAAGGGTACGAACACCGGCGTCGCGCCGGCGAGAATCGCATCTGGTCCGTAATTCTCGTAAAACGGCTCGAGCACGATCACTTCGTCGCCGGGATCCATCAGCGCCATGAACACTGAGGCCATAGCCTCCGTGGCGCCGCACGTCACGGTGACTTCGCGATCCGGATCCACTTCCATCCCATACCAGCGCCGATACTTCTCCGCGATCCCGATGCGCAGGTTCGCGGATCCCCAAGTGACGGCGTACTGATTGATGTTGCCCTGAATCGCCGCGCACGCCGCGTCCTTCATCGGCTCGGGCATCGGAAAATCGGGAAACCCCTGTGCGAGATTCACCGCTTCGTGCATCTGCGCGATGCGCGTCATCTCGCGGATCACCGATTCCGTGAATGTCGAGGTCCGTCTCGCTGCGAGCATTATCGTCCTCCCCCTCCGCCGACTTTGGCCAGTGCACGACGTATCAGCTCTGGAGCGTTCATTCCTCGCCCGCCATCGTCGAGTGCCGCCCGAACCGCGCGCTCCGCGTCGACTGTAGAATAGCCGAGTGAGACGAGAGCGCGAGTCGCGTCTTCTCCCGCCGCCCCACCCTCGGGGCGTCCGACTCCGCCTGCAGTCGCGGTTTGCACGTCGTCCAGCTTGTCGGCGAGGTCGAGGACGAGCTGTTCCGCCTTCTTCCGGCCGACGCGCGGGACGCTCTGCAGTGTGACGATGTCCTTGTCGCGAATCGCGCGCACCAACCGTTCGGCGGAAAGCGTCGACAGGAGTCCGAGCGCCAGCGCGGGTCCTACTCCCTTTGCGTCCAGGACACGTTGAAACACCTGCCGCTCGAACGCGCTCACGAAGCCGAAGAGTTGCCACCCGTCCTCTTTCACCACGAGATACGTATGCAGCCGCAGTGTGTCGCCAATCTTGGGCAAGGTTTCGTAAACGCTCAATGGCACGAGCAGCTCGTAGCCGACGCCGCCCGCGGTCATGATCTCGACGCGGTCGAGTGCCTTGGCGACGAGCGTTCCCGCGACATGCGCGATCATCGTACGCGTTCCCCCCGCCGCGCCGTCGCGACGAACGTAGCCAGCCGCGCGCTCATGACATAAGCGAGCGCGGCCGCGACACCGTCGGCTGCATCCGAGGGGTGCGGTGCGGCCTTGAGCCGCAAGAGACGCATGAGCATGAACTGAACTTGTTCTTTGGTCGCTGCGCCCGAACCGGCGACTGCTTTTTTGATCTCGGCTGGCGGAAACTCATGGATGGTGAGCCCCGCCTGATGGCCGGCGAGTAGAATCACGCCGCGCGCGTGGCCGAGCACCACTGTTGTACGCACGTTGCGCGAGTAGAAGACATCCTCGACGGAGAGCGCGTCCGGCCGGTGACGCGCGATGAGGTCTCGAACACCGTCGTAGATCTCGGTGAGTCGCGCCGCGAGTGGATCGCGCGGTCGAGTGCGTATGACCCCGCATTCGACGAGACTCGCCTCGCCCGGCTTATCGCCGCGAACGATGCCGTACCCGGTAGTCGCGGTGCCGGGGTCGATGCCGAGTGCGAGCATGAATCAAGGTGATAGGTGATAGGTGCTCGCTGCTAGTCT
>DATEHJ010000518.1:0-3733 GCA_035279645.1 Gemmatimonadaceae bacterium | reverse complement strand
ACGCCCGCGTTAGGCTCGGCAGCGAAAGCCCGCCGTCGTGCGAGCCGTGGTGGTTCGCCTGGAATGGCGAACCGTGGTCGCATCCGGCGAGAGCGAATGTGAGAACGGCAACGAGCAGCGTTAGGCGTCGCGCGGGGATCGTCGCGACGGAGGGCGCTGTGTCGTGCGCGGAGTTCCCTCGAACTGTGGCTGTGTGGGGCTGGATCACCATTGATGCGTCTCCGAAAAGAGGGTCAGTTTTCCGCGAACAGCGCGCGTTGGAGCGCGCTGCTGGCCGCGACGCCGCTGAGCGCGGGTTGCGGCAGATGCAGCATAGGCCCTCGTAATCGTCCAACTATCGTCTCGGAGAACACGTTGCTTGTCGCTGCCGTACCGACTCACGGGAGCTGAGCATCGGCGTTGCCGTAAAGGGAGCTCGTCCGCCAGTCGCATGCAACAGCGGTTCGTGTCGCGCGCCACGTGAATTCTTAGAATTTGCTCATCTCGGCCGCTGGGCGTAACTTGGGCCACCGATTTAGTCGGTAGGTCCGTATGCGCAGATTCGTGGCTGCCGCGCTGGTGCTCGCAGCGGCGTGTAGTGGAAGCGACAAAACGACTGGCCCGACGAACATTTCGGGCACCTGGCAGTTTTCGGACGCCGTGAACAACCGACAACTCAGCGAATCATGCACGTCGACTGCGTCGGTAAATATCGTTCAGAACGGCTCGACCTTCAGAGGATCAGTCGTTAGTGGTTCGCAGACGTGTAATGGTCCCGGTGGTCAAACGTCTGGGTCGCTCGCCGGCGGTACGATGGGCGGTCTGATCAATGGAGCGTCACTGAGCTTCGCGGATGACGGCGGATGCTCTTTCACAGGGACTCTCAGCGGCAGTCCGGTGAATCGCGTCTCAGGCAATGAGACATGCATGGTTCCGATCCAAGGCACGAGCTACACGTTCACGGGGACGTGGCAGGTGACGCGCTGACGGCCTATTTCCGCTTGGTGATTGAGCAAGCCCGTCTTGCTGCATTGCCGAGGGACAAGGGAGAGTCCTGATCCAGCTGCCCGTCCCGAGTCGCGCTAGCTCAGGCGCGCGCGCTCCTTCCTTGCGTTCTCCCGATCGACGAGCGCCGCCAGCGCCTCACGATCCCCGGCAGAACGCAAATGCCACGACGATTCGCTGGGAAGGCCAAGCTCATAGCGGCGTTCACAGTGGCTGCAGTCCCAATCGAAATAGCCTACATCCCCCGGCGTCTGCCGGCGCACTGCGGGCTTGCCGCAGAATAGACATGGACGCTCGTTCGGCGGTGCATCGTTACTCATGGATTGCGAATGTATTTCTACTGTTCGGTGTCGTGGCACTAAGAGCGCGTGAATATCAACAGGTCGGCAACGCGGAGATGCACGTTTTTTGAGTCTTGACTCAACTGGCGCGGATGGTGGCGGATCGAGATAACGATGCTCGCCGTTTCCTTCATCGCGCTGCCGGAGTGACAAAGGGTCCGTTCAACAAGACTGCACAAGGCCTTTGTCCGTCTAGTCTTCGGCGCCGTGGCACATGAGCAAATTCTCATAGCGCGGCGCTCGGGGAGACCGGCGACAGAGGCAGTCGTCACGAGATAACCGCGCAATCTTTGCGCGGAATTGACGCGTATCTGCATTGCTCGTGGGCCGCCGAACAGCAATCGTTGGGCATCCACTTGTGAGTGTGGGTTCCGCCAAGTGTTTGCAGTGCAAGTCTCTCGGGCCATAGGACGGGAGCGCCACGGCTCTCCACCGGCACGGTGGGATGCGAGCGATTTGGTGATCGTTGGCATCCTGCTGGCGTTCGGCTTCCTGCAGATTGTGTTCGTCGAGCGTGCACCGGACTTTCTGCGCGACGACGCTTTTTACGCAGACGCCGCACGCGCGCTGATGCAGCAGCACTTCTATGGCATCAACGGGCGTCCCGAGACGAACATGCCGCCGGGCCTGTCGGGCCTTCTCGCTCTGCTGTGCATGGTCAGCGTGTGCGGGCACGTCGCAGTTCTGCGCGCGATGGCGGTGCTCCAAACGCTGGGCTTTCTGGCGAGCTACCTATTCCTTCGGCGAGTCGCGCCGCGATGGGTGGCTGGCCTGACGTGCGTGATCTTGATCTCGTCGCCGATCTACTTTGCTCAGGCCACTGAGTGGTTGGTGGCGTTCTACCCGTATTTCGTCGTGACGATGTGTGCGTTGCTCGTCGCGCGTCATGTCGAGTCGACCGAAGCCTACGGAAGACAAGGTCTGTTGTGGACGGGACTGCTCGCTCTTCTCTGCGCCGCGTCGGTGATGATGGCGTCCGCTGGAATAGCTCTCATCGTGGCGCTCGTCGTTAGGGCGATCATCGTGTCTGCGGTCGGAGGGCGCGCAGGATTGCGAGTCGTGCGGCGATACGCCTTGGCGGCCGCCGCGGGCACGGTCTTTCAGGCGCTCTGGATGCGGCGTACGCCCGCGCCCCTCGAGTGGCCGCTCGCCGGATATCCACGTCCGTATCTCCAGCAGCTGTTAGTGAAGAGCGGCAACTATCCCGAGCTCGGAATGGCAACGCTCCGAGACATTCCGGAACGCATCGCGTCGAATGCGGTCGAGCGGTCGGCGTTTCTGAGCCAGCTGTTGCTTCGACACTGGATCGATCCTCACTGGGCATCCTTCGCTCCGATCGTCGTTTTCAGTTTGATAATCCTCGGCTGGTGTCGGTGCCTCCGAGGCACGGGCGGTGAAGTGCACGATTGGTATTTCGCTGGCCATGAATTCATTTACTTGCTCTGGCCCTGGTCCCTCGAACCCAGGTTCTTCCTACCAGTCGCGCCGCTCGCATGTCTCTACCTCTGGGAGGGCGCGCGCACGGTAGGACGTTGGTTGAAGGCAAGTCCACGCCGCGTAGGACGAGTGTGGCTGCCGATCGCTGCGATACTTGTTTTTGGAAGCGCTGCCTGGATAGGGTCCTCGAACGGTGTGACGAGCGTGGCCGCCGGTGCCCAGGCGAGACTGTCACTCGCCCTGTGGGTGATCTCTGGATTGTTCGCTACTTGGCTTGCATGGAGAGGCCAGGAATGGGCGACTCCCCTTCGCCGGTTCGACAATCGGCTCGCGCCCGGGCTAGTCACGACCTCGCAGCGGTCGCTTCGTGCTGCGCGAATCGGTGCCTGGCTGGTGGCGGTGATACTCGTGGCAATTGGGTTTGGCGAGCAACTGCGTATCGCGCGTGCCAACATCGATCTTCACTCTGATGTGAACAGGCTTACCGCGGATGCAGAGGCGGGAATCTGGCTTCACACCCACACGGACGCCCGCTCAGTGGTGATGGCGAGATACCTCCCGACGACACTGCACTACTCGGCTCGCCGAGAGGTATGGTTTCCGCCGAGCTCCAATCCACAATTGCTCATGGAAGGCATTCGCCGACTCAAAGTCGACTACGTCGTCGTCGTGCACCGCGATGAGAACTACTACCTCCCGTCGGACGATAGCTCCTTCGACCACCTCGTGGCCGCATATCCTCAGCAATTCTGTCTGGCGTATGCCACCACACGCTTCAGCATCTTCCGAACGCGGCGAGGCGAGGGGGCCTAACGATATACCGTAGTTGCCGGCCGTGATCTCATACCCAGGGGCGACCGACATGATGATCGTTTGGCCTGCGCCGCGGAACGCGCCGAATCGCCGCCGACCCCCGATGGGCAACCGGGAAGATTTCGAGGCCCGGTATCACACTCAACCGGAACCGTGGC
>DATEHJ010000517.1:0-14454 GCA_035279645.1 Gemmatimonadaceae bacterium | reverse complement strand
CATGAAGCGGGAGTTTAAAAAACACCAACCACTCGCCGCTGCCTTCGTCGCGGTGTCGGTCGCCTTCACAGGTCGCCAGATCCGCGCCCAAGCCGCGCCACGCGACACGACGCCGGTCGTGATCGCGCCGGCTCGCGTGTTCGACGCGGTGGCCGGCGCCACTCGCGAGGGTTGGATCATCGTCGTCCGCGGCAATCGCATCGCCGAGGTTGGACCACCGGGGCGTGTGGACGTTCCCGCGGGCGCGCGACGTGTCGATCTGCCTAACGCCACGCTCCTGCCAGGCCTGATCGACGCGCACTCCCACCTGCTCTTGCACCCATACATCGAAACACCGTGGGCCGATCAGGTGTTGCGCGAGCCGCTCGCCGTGCGCGTCGCCCGCGCGACCGTCGGCGCGCGCCGCACGCTGGAGGCGGGCTTCACCACCCTCCGAGATCTCGGCACGGAGGGCGCCGGCTACGCCGATGTCGGCCTCGAACAGGCCATCAACGCGGGGATCATCCCCGGACCTCGACTGCTGGTGGCCACACGGGCAATCGTCGCGACGGGATCGTACGGGCCTCTCGGCTTTGCCCCAGGCGTCGACATGCCTCAGGGTGCGCAGGAGGCCGACGGCGTCGACGGGGTTACCCGCGCGGTGCGCGATCAGATCAAGCATGGCGCCCAGTGGATCAAGCTCTACGCCGACGCTGGCTGGGGTCCCGATGGCGAGACCCAGCCCACGTTTACGCCGCAGGAGTTCGAGGCCGCGGTCGCAGCGGCGCGGAGCTCGGGCCGCCTCGTCACCGCGCATGCCCGGTTCCCGTTAGGCATCGAGCGCGCCGTTCGTGCCGGCGTCTCGACCATCGAGCACGGCGACTCGCTGACGCCCGACATCATCGCCCTTCTCCTCAAGAATGGCGTCGCCATCTGTCCAACGCTGACCGCCAGCGAGGCCGGATTCATTCGCAATGGCTGGCGCAAGGGAATCGATCCGATGCCGCCGGACATCGCGCTCAAGCATCGCAGCTTTCGGGCGGCATTGGCCGCGGGCGTACCGATCTGCAATGGAAGCGACGTGGGCGCCTTCCCGCACGGCGAGAACGGCCGCGAGCTCGAGGCGCTGGTCGAGTATGGCATGACGCCATCGCAAGCGTTGCAGTCGGCAACGGTGGTCGACGCGCGCGCTCTGCACCTCGCCGACCGGGGCATCGTCGCGCCGGGATTGCTCGCCGACCTCGTCGCCGTCGATGGCGACCCGACCCGCGACATTCGTGCGGTACGTCAAGTGAGATTCGTTATGAAGGACGGCGTGGTGGTCGTGCGCGATGCGTCGGCTGTGAAGTGAGCATCGGTCAATGCCGCGACGTCTCGAGGCGCGCGACGGCCTCGCGCGCCTCGCGCACGTACGGCTGGAGCTCAGGATCGGCGGTACGCCACGCGTCGGCGACAAAAGCATAGTTCGCGGCGGCTTCGTCGCGCCGGCCCAGGTGATCGAACACGCGTGCTCGCTCCATCGCCCAGAGTACGTCGTCGAATCCGTTGCTGCACGTCATCGTCCCCGGCCACCTGCGCTCGAGGCGCGTGGCAGCCTCGCGGTAACGCCCTTCCGCGGCGAGGAGTTGAACCAGCGTCATCCGGTTTTCGTACCAGCACTCGTGCAGCGTGTCCGCCGTGACGAGCAATTGGGTAACGGCGGATACTGTATCCCCCTTCGCGAGGGCGAGGAATGCACGCCCCGCCGCGATGTCGGCGCGGAGAAGCGCCGCGCCAGAGCGGGTGCGTGAGCGGCGCTGCGAAGTGGAAAAAATCCTTATGTATGTCTGAATCGCGGCCGTGTCGTTGTCGGTCGCCCACCAGGAATACAACCTCGTCATCGTCGTTCGCGGCGCGAGCGCGAGCACGCGCTGGAACTCGGCGCGACTACTATCGACCGGCACCATGTGGGCGCGGGTCAAGTTGAACATGACGGCCGGCCGGAGCCAATGCAGCTGGAGCGACGTTAGGCGCTGCGCGGCGCGTAGATGACCGCGGAACTGGAGCGCGTCGAGCACTTGCGTCGCGGCACATGCCGCGTTGTGGTGCCCGG
Organism: Gemmatimonadaceae bacterium; assembly: GCA_035279645.1. GTDB lineage: Bacteria > Gemmatimonadota > Gemmatimonadetes > Gemmatimonadales > Gemmatimonadaceae > AG2. Next base: position 12,383 of record DATEHJ010000517.1, on the reverse strand, counting down.
CGGCGGTGTCGGCGCCGCGGCCGAAGAGGGCGGTCGCGAGGCGCAGCCCCATCTCCGTCGAATCGACGACGTGACGCAGCAAGCGCGAGGTCTGGCACAGCACTTCGGGAGGGAGCGTATCGACGAGCTTCGGGACGTCGATCGAGCGCGCGCGCTCGGGGTCGAGCATCGCGTCGGCGAGACGCATCACGTCGGAATGTCGGCCGGAGGGCGCAAGCGCGAGGTAGCCGCGAATGTATCGCCGTGCGCCGGCCGCGCCGTCGAGATAGGCAGCAAGCGCGGTCGACATCACGTACGCCGGCGCGAATGTGGAGTCGATGGCAATCGCGCGGTCGAATCGCGCGAGCGTGGCCCGGTCGTCGAGCTCGCCGGCGACGACGTCGCTATCGAATCGCCAGTGCGCTTCCGCGAGAAGGAACGACAGCTCGCCGTCGTTGGGGTATCGTCGCAGCCCGTCGCCGAGCGCGGCGTACAGTTGAGACACGAGATCTTGCTCGCGCGCGTACAAACCGGTTTGCAACGCATCCCGCCACGCGAAATGCGCCTCGGCGGTGAGCGAGTCGACCGTGGCGAGCAGTTGCTCCCGTGGACCGAGGCCACGCGTGAATCGGCTCGGCTGCCGCATCAATGCGTAGGCGACCGAGTCCGGGATCTCGGAAGTGTCGCGCCATCGGCGCACCGCGGCGAGACGATGATACACGAGTGCGAAGGTCGTGTCGAAGGCGAGCGCGTGCTCGAAGTGCGTCTGTGCGGAATCCCACTGCGCGGCACGATAGAACTGCTCGCCCTGGAGATAGGCTTTGAGCGCCGCGAGCGATGTCGTGGGCCAGGAGGTGGCATGTGCCTGGTCGATGCGTCGCGAGCGGCCGAGTTCCCGCAGCACGGCCACGGTGAGCGAGTCCGACAGACGGTCCATGCGCCGCGCGTCGTCGCCCTGCTCGATTTCGGCGATCGTCTTCCCCGTCTTGGTGTCGAGCAGCTTGAGGCTCGCGCGCACGGAATCGCCGGCGGCGAGAAGGCCGCCGAACACGACGAGGCGCGCGCCGGTCTCATCGCCTAACGAGCGGGCCGACTGGGCGTCCGCGCGCCCCGACCAGCGCCGGATCACGACCGATGCCGGCACCGCGCGCAGCGCGCCGGCGCCGTCGAGGCCGCGCGAGAGGACGTCGACCAGGCCCTCGCGCCAAAGCGCGAGGGACTGACTTTCTATATCAAATGGCGCGACGGCGACGAGATCGGCGTCGGTCGCGGCGTGCACCCGGGACGTCCACAGGGCGACGAACGACGCCAGGGTGGCGGCAGTGCCGGCGACCGCGATGATCGCGCGGCGCCATCGGCGTCGCCGGCGTTGGCGGGCAGCGCCGATCAGCGATACCGCGAGCTCCGCGCCGGTGGAGTAGCGCTCCTCGCGGAGCGGCGCCAGCGCGCGCAGCACGACGTCGGCGAGCTCGCGCGGCACGAAGCGCGTCAGCGCCGACACGTTAGGCATCGTACGACCGGTTTCGTCCGTCGGCGCGATTCGATCACGGGGTTTCGTAAAGGGCTGCTCTCCCGTGATCATTTCGTAGAGCACGCAGCCGAGCGAGTAAATGTCGCTCCGGCCGTCGACATCGCTCAGGCCCAGCGCCTGCTCGGGGCTCATGTATGGCGGCGTGCCGAACATCGGTGCCGGCGCGGCTTCGCCGGCGCGGCTCATGGCGCGCGCGATCCCGAAATCGGCGACGACCGCGTGCCCTTCCTGCAGCAGGATGTTCTCCGGCTTGATGTCGAGATGAATGACGCCACGCCGATGCGCATAGTCCAGCGCGAGAGCAATCTCGCGCCCGAGGCGGACGACCTCGTTCGGTGGCAGCCGCGGCTCACGGCGCAGCCGGTCACGGAGCGACTCGTTCCCCGCGAAGGGCGACACGAAGTAGAGCAACGTCGGCGTGTCGGCCCTGTCGGAATGCTCCTCGCCCGAGTCGTGCAACGGCAGGATGTGGGGATGCGACAGACTCGCCGCGATCTCGATCTCGCGCGCGAATCGTTCGCGACCGATGATGCGCGCGACGTCGGCGTGCAGCGCCTTCACCGCGACCTGCCGGCCGTGCTTCGGATCGTCGGCGAGGTACACCGTCGCCATCCCCCCGCGGCCGATCTCGCGCACGATGTGATACCGATTCCCGAGAAGGCTCGGCATCAACGCCGCATCGTCGGCGAGGAGCGGCGCGTACGTTATGGCGGCAGGTGTCGCGAGGATCGTCGTCCCGAGCTCGCACGCGGCGAGCAGGGAGCGCACGTCCTCGCGCAATCCGGGATCGCCGTGGCATGCCTTGTCGAGGAACGCCGTCCGCTGTGTCGGCTCGAGCTCGAGCGCCGCATCGAGGAGTGGCTCCAACACCTGCCAGCGCTCACGCGAGAGCGAGCCTAACGGGATCATCAGTCCGTTGGGCCGGTGAGCCGTAACGCGGCGGGCGACAGCTCGGCGCCCAACGACTGGTAGAGCAGTCCGCGCGCCTTGATCCAGTCGCGACGCACGGTGCGCACCCCGATGTGCAGTGCTTCGGCAGTCTCCTGCTCGGTCATGCCGCCGAAGAAGCGGCACTCGACGACGCGCGCAAGACGCTCGTTCAGGCGCGCGAGCTGATCGAGCGCCTCGTGCAGCTCGAGCAAGGACTCGGCTTGCGTCTCGGTCGCGGTGAGATTCTCGTCGAGCGTCACGTGTCGCTGTGGACCGCCACGCTTCTCGGCGGAGCGACGTCGCGCCCGGTCCACGAGAATGTGGCGCATCGCCACCGACGCGACGCCAAGGAAGTGCGCTCGATTCCGCCAGTCGGCGCGGTCGGCCCGCGCGAACTTGAGGTAGAGCTCGTGAACGAGCGCCGTCGTCGAAAGCGAATCGCTCGGACGAATCGCGAGCTCGCGGCGCGCGGCGCGCCGGAGCTCGGAATAGACCAGCGGCAGGATTTGGTTGAACGCCTCGCGCCGCCCCTCGCGCAACTCAGCGAGGAGCTCGGTGATCCCTGTCGTCTCATCGTTCGGCGCTGTCGGCCTATGGAGTGTTGCAAGATCGAAATTAGACATTGCTCACGTCTCTGACCGTCGATGTGAATTGATGCAATGCCAAATCATATCGCGGTCAAAAACGTTCCACCTTCGATACGGGATTTCCCACAAAAGGCGGACATCTCGCTTTCGACCGCGCGGCATTCTCCGGAAATGCTTGGGCACAAATCCGCGGCGTCGGGTTTACGCGAGCGATCGCATAGGCGCGCCACGTCCCTACTCGGTCTATTGTCATGTCCTTTTCGGCCGCTCCCGGCCGCAACACGACCCGATCAGAAACGCACGCGACCAGGTTGCCGTTGACGAACGACACGTCGCCGGGCTCGTATTGAAGCTCGCGCCTCAGTCAAGCGCAGTCAAAGGCTAACCGAAACGTTAGTTCGCGATAGGCCGTAGGGCCCCGCGACCAAAAAACGGACCGATCGATGAGCCTCAGGCAAAACGTCCTGTACGCGTCCCGCTCCCTGTTGCGCGCGCCGCTGTTCACCTCCGCGGTGATAGTCACGCTTACCATTGGGATCGGCGCTGCCGCCGCCATCTTCGCCGTCTTGAACGCGGTTTTGCTCCGTCCGCTGCCATACGAGAATCCGGATCGGCTCATCGGCGCGTGGTTCGATATGCCGCCGCTCTCGATGACGCATGCTGAGCAAACATCCGGTACCTATCGCACCTTCAAGCGATTCGCGCACTCCATCGAGGGGATAGCCCTCTATCAGGAAGGGTCGTTGAACGTCGCCGACCCCGACGCCCGGGCTGAGCCCGCGCGCATTGCAGTCAGCTGGATGACGGCGGACGCGATTCCGCTCCTGCGCGTGCGACCGATCATCGGCCGCCCATACTCGGGTGCCGAGGATACGCCAAAGGCGGCGGCGGTCGTGGTGATCAGCGAGCGACTCTGGCACGCGCGTTTCGCCGACGCGAACCCGTTAGGCAAGAAGCTCGTCATCGCCGGCACCCTCACGGAAATCATTGGGGTCATGCCCGAGCGATTCCGTTTTCCAGCCGGGTACACCGATCTCTGGCTGCCGCTGAAGCTCGATCCGGATGAGCTGTATGCAGGAGGCTTCAACTACGGATCGTTCGCGCGACTCAAGCCTGGCGTCACGCTCGACGCGGCGCAGCGCGATTTTGCCAGCGTTCTGCCACGCGTCGTCGAAGTCTCGCCCACTCTCGCGCCGGGCGTTACAACGCAGATGCTGCTCGAACAGGCGAAGCCGGTGCCGCATCTCGTTCCGATGCGCAACGACGTGATCGGCGACTCGGCGCGCACTCTATGGATGGTGGCCGCGACCGCCCTGCTCGTGCTGCTTGTGACGTGCGCGAACGTTGCGAACTTGTTACTCGTGCGCGCCGACGCCCGCCATCGCGAACTCTCGGTGCGCGCGGCGCTGGGCGCTGGACGCACTCGCGTGCTGGCGCATTTTCTCACCGAGTCCGGACTGTTGGCCGCGGCGTCGGCGATCCTTGCCCTCGCCGTCGCCGTCGTCGCGACCCGCCTTCTCGTGAGCAGTGGGCCGTCGGGTATTCCGCGCCTCGCCGAAGTTGGGGTAAGTGGTGTTGTGGTCGCATTCACCGTTGGCGTGGCGATTCTCGTCGCGCTGGCGTGCAGCGCCTTTCCAGCGATCCGATTCCTGCGGGGCGATCCGCTCTCCGGGCTGCGCGATGGCGGCCGTGGCGGCACGGCCGGCGGTCGACGCCAGCGCACGCGTAGCGCGCTGGTCGTCGCCCAGGTTGCGTTCGCGCTCGTCGTTCTCGCCGCATCGGGATTGTTGCTGCGGAGCTTCCAGCGATTGCACGCGGTGCGGCCCGGCTTCGATCCTGATGGTGTCGCGACGCTCTGGCTCGCGGTCCCGTCGCTCCGCTATCCAGGAGACTCCGACGTGGTTCGCTTTTACACGGAGCTCACGAATCGCGTGGCTCAGCTTCCCGGCGTGCGAAACGTGGGCATCACTTCGAGGTTACCGCTTGGAAAGGAAGGGCAAAACCAGAATCCCTTCTACGTCGAAGGCGACGCGCAATACAAGACAAAGATCCCGCCCCTCGAGATCTATGAGACGGTCGACAGTGGGTATTTCCGCGCCATGGGCATTCCGCTCATCGCGGGGCGCGGGTTCGACGCGATCGCGCGGCAGCGTCACGACGAAGCGATTATCAGCCTCGAGACGGCGAAGGCCTTCTTTCACGATTCGACCGGCCAGGCGGCGCTGAACCGGCGATTCCAGGAATTGCCTAACGGCCCTTGGCACATGGTGATCGGTGTCGTTGGCAGCGTTCGGGACACCGCGCTCGCTGGATCACCGGTGCGTGCAGTCTATTTCCCGGAGACGGTAAAGGGCGATACGGTCACCAACCAGCTTCAACGAACGATGGCGATCGTCGCGCGGACGCGCGCCGACGTCGCCGCGACGACACGCGCGATCCAGGGCGTCATTCGCGAGATGGATCCTACCCTCCCGACGTTCGACGTGCACTCGATGCGTCAGACCCTGGACGCCTCGATGGCGCTGTTGTCTTTCACGATGGTGGTGCTCGGCGTTGCCGCGGCGGTAACGCTCGTGCTGGGTATGATCGGCCTGTACGGCGTGATCGCATACATCGTTGCTTTGCGCACGCGCGAGCTCGGAGTGCGGATCGCGTTAGGCGCACAGCCTGGCGCCGTCGCCGCTATGGTCACGAGGCAGGGGCTGGCACTCTGCGCTGCCGGCATCGCCGCCGGATTGGTTCTCGTCTTCGCCGGTGGTCGGCTCCTCCGCAACCTGCTCTTCGAGGTGGCGCCAACGGACCCGCTCACGTTAGGTGCGACGATCGCCTTGCTCGCCGCCTTTGCGTTGCTGGCGAGCTGGATTCCCGCGAGGCGGGCAGCTCGGGTGAACCCGGCGGAGGCCCTGAGAACGGACTGACCTGCGCGACCCGTCTGAATAGGGGGAATGTCCCGGGGTAGAGACTCTATAGGTGAAGAGCGATGCGGTCTCGCGTGGCGCTCGGACGGCACCTGTCCTACTATAGTGCCGTCTCACCCCCTCTCCTCTCGACATGGACTCGCAGAAGCAACTTCAGAATTCCCTCGGTTCGGCGTACACGATCGAGCGAGAGCTCGGCGGCGGGGGGATGTCGCGTGTCTTTCTTGCCCAGGAAACAGCGCTCGGGCGAAAGGTCGTCATCAAGGTCCTCCCCGCCGATCTGAGCGCCGGCGTCAACGTCGATCGCTTCAACCGTGAGGTGCATCTCGCGGCGAGTCTGCAGCAGGCGCAGATCGTGCCGGTGCTCACCGCGGGTGAGGTCGACGGCGTGCCGTTCTACACGATGCCGTTCGTCGAGGGCGAATCACTGCGGGCCCGGCTGGGCCGCGACGGCGCGCTGCCCATTTCACAAGTCATCAACATCCTGCGCGACGTGACGCGCGCGCTAGCGTACGCCCACGAGCATGGTGTCGTCCATCGTGATATCAAGCCTGACAACGTCCTCCTCTCGGGTGGGACGGCGGTCGTTACGGACTTCGGAATTGCCAAGGCGATCAGCGCCGCGCGCGCGTCGACCACCGACACGGCGCTGACGCAGGTCGGGACGTCGGTCGGGACACCGGCCTATATCTCACCCGAGCAGGCGGCGGGTGATCCGAACATCGACCATCGAGCCGATCTTTACTCGCTCGGGTGCATGGCGTACGAGCTGCTCACGGGCCAGCCGCCTTTCGCTGGACGAACGCCGCAGCGTACGCTGGCCGCGCATCTCACCGAGGTGCCCGCCGACGTCACCGCTGAGAGACCCGACGTGCCGCCGCTGCTCGCGACCGTCGTTATGCAGTGCCTGGAGAAGGATCCGGCGTCGCGGCCGCAGTCGGCGCGCGAGATCGGGGAAGTTCTCGACACGGTGACGACGGGGAGCACCGCCTCCTCGCCGGCAATGCTCCTGCATGGTCCGGGAGCGATTCGTCGTGCGCTACTGATCTATATCGCGGCCTTCGCGATCGTCGTGGTGCTCGCCAAGGCGTCGTTGATCGCCTTCGGCGTGCCCGATTGGGTGTTCAGCGGCGCGGTCATCTTGATGTCGGCGGGGTTGCCGGTTCTTCTCGCCGTCGCCTTCGCGCACCATACGACGCGACGTGTCGCGACGCGAACGGCTGCCCTCACGCCCGGCGGCACCTTAGCCAGCCACGGCACGGTGACGAACCTGGCGCTCAAGGTGAGTCCACATCTCACGTGGCGGCGGGTTTTTCGCGGCGTTGCGGTTGCCGTCGGCGCGTTCGCCGCCGCGGTCGTTGCGATCATGGTGCTCCGGTTGTTCGGCGTCGGTCCGGCGGCTTCGCTGCTCGCAGCAGGCACATTGCACGGACGCGAACGCGTCCTCGTGGCCGATTTCGCGGCACGTAACGACACGTCCCTCTCGCACCTCGTCACGGAGGCCGTGCGCACGAACCTGAACGAATCCTCGGTGATTTCGATTATGCCGCCGTCGGCGATTGCCGCGGCGCTCGTGCGAATGCAACGCCCCTCGATCACGACCGTCGACCTCCCCCTCGCCCGCGAGATCGCGCAGCGCGAAGGGGTGAAAGCGATCGTCGCCGGCGGCCTAACGCCGCTCGCGGGCGGATACGTCGTATCGATCCGGCTGGTCGCCGCCGACTCGGGGAACGAGCTGGCGGCCTTCCGCAAAACGGTCGACGCGCCGAGCCAGCTCCTCGACGCGATCGACGATCTCACGCGCAAGCTGCGAGGCCGCATCGGTGAGTCGCTCAAGTCAGTGCGCGAAGCGCCGGCGCTCGATCAGGTGACGACAGGCTCCCTCGAGGCGCTGCGCAAATATGCCGAAGCGAATCGCGCCTTCGATCTCGAAGGCGACTACACCAAGGCGGCATCGCTGTTACGTGAGGCGGTGGCGAAGGACACCACGTTCGCCATGGCGTACCGGAAGCTCGGCGTGACCCTTTCGAACAACGGCATGCCGAGGCCGCAGGTCGACAGCGCGCTCACGCGCGCCCTGCAGTACAGCAAGCGGCTGCCGGAAAAGGAGCGCTACCTCGCGATCGGTACGTATTATGACATCGGCCCCGGGTGGGACCGCAGGAAGGCGGGCGATGCGTTTCAACAAGTACTCAACATCGACTCGACCGACGTCGCGGCGCTCAATAATCTCGCGAACGACCTTCGCAGCTTGCGGCAGTATGCGCGCGCCGAATCGCTGTACCACGTGATCGTGATGTCGCCACGTGCGCCGCAGGTCGCTTTCGGCAACTATGCCGGCACGCTCTTTCTCGAGGGCAAGCTCGCGCGCTCCGAATCTGCGTACAACGAAATGCGCCGTCGATTTCCGGCGACCACCGTGCAGCCTTATCCGCTCTTCGCCTATCAACGGGGCCAGTACGATTCGGCAGAGGCATACTGGCGGGCGCGGCGCAACGATGCGAACCCGATAGTCAAGCTCAATGCGGTTTTCACTCTGTCCAGCTTTGCCGTGCTGCGCGGCCGGCTGCGGGAGGCACGCGCTCTCCTGGCACAAGGCAGGGAAGCAAATGCTGCTCGCGGCGTCCCCTCTCGTCCGCTCGACGATTCGATCGATGCCGTCTCATCGGCAATCTGGTTCTACGACCAGCGCGATGCGGGCGTCCGTCGAATCGATGCGGCGCTTGCGCGCACGCCGTTGAAGACGCTGTCTTACGAGCGGCGTCCGTACATGACGACGGCAAACGCCTACGCCATGGCCGGTCGCCCAGACAAGGCGCGGGCACTGGTTGCGGAGTACGACGCCGACGTCCACGACACGGCGTTTCGCATTGCTGCTTCGCCTATCGTGCATATCACTCTCGCCGAGATCGCGCTGGCAGAAAAGCGCCCACTGGACGCCGTGCGCGAGTTTTGGAAGTCGGACTCGCTCCCTGACGGGCCAGCGAGCACGTGCGAGTTCTGCACCGAGATGCGGCTCGGCCGCGCGTTCGATCTCGCCAATCTGCCGGACTCGGCCATCGGGCACTGGGAGCGTTACCTGGCGGCGACGTCCTCGGGCCGCCTCGGGCTGGACGCCGGCTATCTCGCCGGTGTGCGCAAGCGACTTGGCGAGCTGTACGAGGCAAAAGGCGACAACCGACGCGCCGCCACGAATTATCTCGCCTTCATCGAGCTGTGGAAGAACGCAGACCCGGAGTTACAGCCGAAAGTCCTCGAGGCGCGCGAACGTCTCGCGCGCCTCAAGGACCGCTCTGGCAAGTAGCTGTTCGACTCCGACGACTAGGCTACGTGGTTGAGCCGGCGAGCTTGGTCTGGATCTGCTTCGCCATGTCGAGGTGCTTCTGGATGACGGGCGCGGCCTTCTGGATTAGGTCCTTGAGCTCCTGATTCTGCGCCGCTGTCAACGCTTGCGTGGCCGTTTCGAGCACGACGGTGTGGAATTGGACCTCATGGTCGATGTAGGCCTTATCGAAGTCGGCGCCGGTCTTTGTTTCGAGATCACTCATCGCCGCCTTCTGTTTGTCCGGAAGATCGAAGTTGGCGGGTGGCTCAGGCGTCACGTTCAGCTTCTTCGCGAGCTGCTGTCCCTGTTGCCGCAAGACGTGATGCTCGCCCTCCATGAGCCGGGCGAATTTCTTGACCTCGGCGCTCTTCGCCTTCTTCACCGCCATCGCACCGAACGCGCTGTCCGACATATTCGCGACGTCGAGGATCGCGACGATGTTCGCGTCGGTGAGCGTGGGGGCAGGCGCTGGAGCCGGCGTGACAGCGTGCGTGGTGTCCATCGCCGCGGGCGCCGCTTTCGTGGTGTCGACTGTTCCGTAGCTCTCGTTCTTCCCCTTACAAGCGGCCACGGCGACGACGGTGACGACGAACAGGCTCGAGGCGATCAGCTTGCGCGACGTGTTCATTGTGGGGCCTCCGAAAAGACGGTGATTACCACGTGAGCGGATGCTGATCGCCGCACACGTGCTCCGGTGGAACACGAGAGAGAGCCAGCAAAAAACAGACGCCTGAAATCGTGCAAGAAGTGCTCCCTTGTGCCCGACGCGCCACGGATTCACGATTCAGTCCCCTCCCATATGGAGCGACCATGACGTGGCGACCGTTGGCTGTTCTGCTCGTGCTGCTCGTTCCGGCTTCACCAGCCCACGGCGCCGCCGCCGACGAGCCCATGCTGGGCCGTTGGGACATCACGATCCGCACGCCAAACGGTGAGTGGCCGTCGTGGCTCGAGCTGGGACACTCGGGCCGAGGAATCGTCGTAGGGCAGTTCGTCGGCGTCTTTGGGAGTGCTCGGCCGATCTCGCGCGTGGACGTGCGTGGTGACTCGCTCCACTTCGCGATCCCACCACAATGGGAGAACGGCAACGACGACCTCGTCGTCGACGGCCGCCTAACGGCTGACCACCTCTCGGGGACGATGACCTTCCCCGATGGCAAGCGATACGAGTGGTCCGCGGTGCGCTCGCCAGCGATGCGGCGCACAGGCGCTCCAGCGTGGGGGACGCCGATCCATCTGCTGCACGCGAACGACCTCGGCGGCTGGCACGCGGTAGGCGGCCAGGGGAATCAGTGGGTCGTCGCCAACGGTGTGCTGCGGAGTCCCAAATCGGGCGCGAACATCCAGACCGATCGCACCTTCACTGACTTCAAGCTCCACATCGAGTTCCGGTATCCGGCGGAGAGCAACAGCGGCGTATATCTGCGCGGCCGTCACGAGGTGCAGATCCAGGATGATTACGGCCTTCCGACGGCGAACGACCGCTTCAGCTCGATCTACGGCTTCATCGCACCTAACGAGATCGCCGCCAAGCGACCGGGCGAGTGGCAATCATATGATATCACACTGGTCGGGCGGCTCTTGACGGTCGTCGCGAATGGCAAGCGCGTCATCTGCGATCAGGAGATTCCCGGGATCACCGGCGGCGCGATCGACAGCAAAGAGGGTGAGCCGGGACCGCTCCTGCTGCAAGGCGATCACGGGCCTGTCGAGTTCAGGAACATCATAATAACTCCATCGAAAGGCCCACTGCGCAATTGATCCAACTGTTAGGGGAAGTTGATCAACTGCGGTAGCTCGCGCTGAAACGCGATCCCGGCCTTCGGTGGGCTCGGTACATTGATCGTCGAGAAGACATCGGCACGGAGCCTCCGCTGCACGGCCGAGTGCCAGAGATACGATGCGCCCTCGAGGCGAGCGCCGGAATACCAGAAGGTGATCGCGTCCGCGGACTCGTCGTAGGTGAAGCTCGAGCGATAGACGACGTCCTGTAGCTCGGGGATCGCGCCGTGCGAGAGGACGGGCGACGGATATGTCTTCCAGTGGACGCCGTCGGCGCTCGTCGCGAGATACACGGCGCCGGTGGTGCATGCGCCGGCGGTCTTGGCATTGTAGAGCGCCCAGTACTCGCCGCGGCTCGCGATCCATTAGACGTCGATGTGCCAAGGGAAGAGCCCCGGCTGCGCGAGATCGACCGTCAGTGGCGCCGACCAGTCGGTACCATTCGACGAGTGTCGCAGCTCGACGGCGGCCGTCGCGCCGGTGCAGCCGCTGTTGCCATTCACCGACCACATGAGCCAGTCGGTCGCCGAGCGTCGCACGACGGTCGGCGAGATGATCTGGTGATTCGGTGCGTGGGCGACGACGACCGGCGCGCTCCAGCGCACGCCGTCGCGCGACGTCGTTAGGCGGATGACATTCTCGCTCGTGACCTGTCGGAAGTAGAGCCAGATCTCATTGCGGTCGGGCACGTAGAGCGCGTCGGGATCGGACAGGTAGCCGTCGCCTGGGGCGGCGATGGGATTGACGACGCCCGCGGGAACCGCCCAGTCAACAGGGCGTACGCGCTCGAAGATCGACGGATTCTCGAAGTTGGCGTTTCCGTTCGGGTAGGGCGTGATGAGTAGATACTGATCGGCCGATCCTGCCCACTCGGCGCCGGTGGCAACGTAATCCGGGTGCACGGTCTGGCCCGAGCCGTCATAAGTCGTCAGGCCGAGGGGTTGGATCACGTCCAGCGGTAGCTCGGCGCTGACGTCCGTCGACGCGCTGAAGAGGGCGTCGGCGTAGCCGGAGGCCTTGGCGTGGCCCCGGTGGACGGTCGCGTCACCGAGGGTCCATGTCGCCTGCGCAGCGCCGGCGGCGTCGGTGACGCTCTCCGAGGGATCGATCGCGCCGCCGTCGTCGGCGAACCAGGCGACGGGAACGTTCGCGACCGGCGCGCCGGATGCGTCACGCACGACGAGAACGATCGGGCGATCGAGCGCCTGCCCGGGAGAGCCGCGCTGCGCGTTGCCTGACGAGATAGCGATCTTGCCGTGCGTCCGTGGTTCCGCGATGTGTTGATCACCGCACGCCCCTGCAACGACGCATGCTGCGAAGGCGATGTGAGT
>DATEHJ010000516.1:0-13263 GCA_035279645.1 Gemmatimonadaceae bacterium | reverse complement strand
TCGGGTGAGCCCGGCCGCCTCGCTTTCGGCGACGCGGAGCTCCGACAACAATGCCTGGAGCCGCTCGCGCTCGTGCTGGAGCGTCTCCCAGCGCGGCCTGACATGATCGAGCCGCTCGCGCGCGCGCGTTCGCCGCGCGGTCGCCTCACGCGCGCGGGTGTCCGCCTGCTCGACGCGCGCTCGCGCATCCCCGAGCATGCGCGCCACGCTATCCGGGTCGGGCATCCCGGCACGAAGGCCGGCGGCCTCGGCAAGGATGATTCGACGCCGCTCGCGCACCAGCGCCTGGGCCGTGCGCAGCTTTTCGTAGCCCAGCACGCGGGAAAGGAACTGTGCGCGCTCCGACGGTCCCATCGCCGCCATGACGCTCAGCTCTTTCTGCCCGGTGAAATACGTGTTGAAGAATTCGTCCAGGCTCATCCCGAGCCGCCGCCGGAGCAGCTCGGTGACGCCGGTGATCGTGTTCGCGATCGGTACGCTGGCGCCGTCGAGGAACACTTCTGCGTTCGTTAGGCCGCGCGAGACCTGGTAGCGGTGGCCGCCCAACTCGAAGTCCAGCTCGACGCGCACCTGCGCGCGCGCGCCGGCGCGATTGAAGCGGATCGAGTCGCGCGTGCCGCGCGCGGCGGGCGTACCGTACAGCGCCCAGGCGATGCCCTCGAGGATCGTCGACTTGCCGGCGCCGTTAGGGCCGATGATCCCCGTAAGACCTGAGTCGAAAACGATGTGGGTATCGGCGTGCTGCCGGAAATTGCAGAGACGGAGCGAATTCAGATGCACAGGGTCATCCGCTCCCGTCAATCGGGTCGCCACCCAGCGGGGCCGCGCCAACCGTATTCTCGGCCTCGCTCAGATAGCGCAAGCCTAACGCGACCAGCTCCTTGCGATCGATGTCGCTCTCGAGGACACGACTCATCAGTTTTTCGCGAACGACATCCGCGAGGGAGGGACGGCGACCTGGCGCCCCCTGTCCCGCGAGTCGCACGACTTCTGGCCGGCGGGCGTCGAGATGGAAGTGGAGCGCGCGCCGCTTGTACTCGCGCAGCGACTTGTGGTCCAGATCGCGCGCGATGTGGCGCGGCAGGTCGCGCACGATGAGGCGGACGATCTTGTCGTCGATGCCACCCGGACAGCTATTCACTGCAGACTGAATGCGATCGTTGACCTCGGCAACGGTGAGTCCCCGGGCCGAGATTGGCGGCAAGTCAATCATGGACCGCGACGGGGGCAGCACGTGGAACTTCTGCGCGCCGCTCTCGAGGTTCCACTCGATCATCCCCTTGCCCTTCACGCCGATGAGGCGCTCCTCGGTCAGGTCGCCCCAGGCGTTCAGGCTCGTGTAGTCGATCGAGCCGGAGTAGTACGCGTTAGGCTTGACCTGGCGATAGACGTGATAGTCGCCGAGGGCGATATAGTCCCATGAAGCAGCGTTAAGCTCCGAGAGAGGGATCTCCAGCGCGGCGCGGTCGGCGGTGAGAAAATGCGCGGGCAGCACGCCCTCGATCGCGCCGTGCAGCAGCAGAACGTTGAATCGTGCCTCGGGATCGGGCTTGAGCGTCGGAATCTTCCCCGGCAAGTCGGGCACGGCCAGCACCGAAATTCCGAGATCGCCAAAGTAGAATCGGTCGGGTTCCGAATACGCGACGTGGATCCCCAGCTCGCGAAACAGTCTCAGAATACTGCCCGTCTCACTGGCGCGGGGTATATCATGCCCACCGGCGATCATGACGATCGGCGCGTTAGGCAGCTCGGCACGTAGTCGGCTGAACTGCAAGTACGCGTGAATGATCGCCGGATTCGTGGGCCGAACGTTGTGGAACACGTCGCCGGCGACGAGCACCATGTCCGGCCGCAACTCGATCATGCGATCGACCGCCGCCTGAAACGAGCGCGAGACGTCCCACTCCCGCTGGTTGATCCCGCCGGGAGTGAGTCGCTGGTACTGCCGAAATCCGAGGTGCAGGTCCGAGATGTGGACGAGACGCATGCGAGACCGAGGGGGCGCCGAGCGAGCTCACGCTCACGGCGCCAAATATACGCCGTAGCGGCTACTGACGCTTCTCGACGGTCTTCATTCGCTGTGTGACGCGCGTCTCAAAACGCATCACGGTGTCGTCGCTACCCGGGATGTGCACTACCGAGTGCGCGATGATCGTGAATTGCGATTCGGTGAGCCAACCGCGCACGCGATCGACGAGCATCCATCCGGTCACCGTACCCCTTTCCAGTACCGGCGTCGTGCCCTGTGCGTATCCGGCGGCGTCGGGGTCAGGGCTCATTTCGCCGCGCATCGAGATGTAGGCGATCGCGCCGTGTCGAGCGAGTGAATCGAGACGGAACCTCGTGTGCAACCACGCGCTCGCCCCACCGCCGCCAGGAGAGACGCGGCCCTCGGCGGGCACCGGCATCTCGCGGGTCCACACATAGCCGACTTCGACGGGACCACGCGGGAACGCGGCCGGCATCAACGCCACCGCCTCCGCAACGCCGCGAGCCGCATCGGTCGTAGTGTCGGCGAGCGATACCGTCCCATCCGGTGAGATGCGGAGCGTCATCGCGCGTCCCTCGAGCGAGCGGCGCGCCTCATCCTCGAGGTTGAGAGCACGCTCATCATTCGACGTGAGCTGCACCGAATCGGTGACGGCGCGCACGTACGTCGCCGTCGGAACGCTCCGTTCGACGATGGCGCGCGAGTACACGCGCATCGTCGTCGTCACCGACGTCGGCGTCGTGCTGCCGGGGCGACGGAGTCCCGTCAGCTCCGTCTGTTGATCGAGACGCAGGTGCAGCGTGTCGCCAACGCGTGGCCGGATCTGGAGGAGCACCGACTGTCCCGCGGCGGTGATGCCCTTCGTCAGGCACATAACGACGCCGACGATCACTTGCGTGCGGCGCAGGCGTACGCGAGGCATCGTCGAGCTCAGAAGCCGTACGGGTCGTCGCCCGGCGCCGAGCGAATGGGCGTCGCCATCGGCCGGCTGACGGCCTTCGGCGGCACGATCGGCGCCAACTGCGACTTGAAGAAGCGCTTCACGTCAGCCGGCCGCTCGAGGAGCGTTGCGTTGCGCGCCCGAATCACCGCGTCGTCGTCGTGAATCTCGATGACGTCCTGCACCCAATTCAGGGTGATCGTCGAATCCAATGGACGGAGGGAACGCAGCACCGCGGTCGCCAGCGTGATGTCCTGCGCTTGCGGATAGCGCTCGGCGCCATCACGTCCCCGCATGATCGCGGGTCGCGGAAAGCGAACGAAAATTGGTTGTGTGAAGTGCGGATGCCGCACCATCAATTGTCCCTTTTCGAGCGTTGCCAACTTCGTTTTCACTGCTGGGCTGAGTACCGAATAACCCGGTGTCGCCAACTCGTCCGCATCCATCCGACCATACAGCGCTGTTCCCGAGTTCCCTACGACTCGCCGGTGCACCTGTGAACGAAACTGCTGCGCGCTGAACAGCACGAGCCCCAGATAGCGCCCGCGCTCCGCGAGGTCGAGCAGCATTTTGCGTACGTACGTGTCTTGACCGTCGCCCGGCGCGTACTTGTTGAGCTCGTCCACGAAAACGATGACGTGCTTGACGCCGAGGTCTCGTTTCTCGAGGTGCTCACGAAGCTTCGTGACAATGCGCGCGAAGACCAGATCCTGTGCGTCCTCCTCGAGCGAGGCGACGTCGATGACATACACCGTGCGATCCTGAAAGCTCCCGAAGGGAAGATCCCCAACGTTGCCGTCGTCCGTCACCAATCCAGCGCAGCGGGTCGAGATATTGGACAGCCGGTTCCGCACTTTGCGAATCGTGGCGACGTGGTGCGTGCGCCAGCTCTCGTTTCCTCTGTGCTCCAGGGCGACGAGCACGTCCTTGAACCACTGCTCCAGGTCGGCGAACGAGCGTACCCGGTATCTCTTCCCTGGCAACACCAGCTCGTCGCTAAAATCGCGGTCGACGATGCGCTCCCGTATGAAATCGATCAGCGCGTCGGCTTTCGCGTCGACGTCGTCCTTGTTGAGCAACACCTCGGCGTATTGCAGCACCTCGCGCAAACCCCAGGTCAGGGCGTTCACGTTATGCAGCAGCGCGTCGTTGGAGCGCAGGGTGTTCAGCGAGATTCCGTCTGATTTGTACGGCGCGTAGTACTGCACGTTCTCGAAGGGCGCTGCCGGAACGCCGCACTTCTCGTAAAGCGCACGATCGCGATCGTCGATCGCTCCGGGCTCGTCGAGGAAGCACAGATCAGGTCCCTTCACGTTGAAGCACAGCGCGGCAACGGAACCCTTCTGCTCCGGGAAGTGAGCGAAGATCGACGACAGAATCCATTCGATCGCGCTCGTCTTGGTCGCCAATCCCGATACGCCGGTAATGTTCAGGTGCGCCGCTTCGGGGCCGATGAGAAAGTCCGCATCGAGGTAGATCGGCGCGTCCGTGCCGCCGGCATGGTATACGCCAATCGGGATCCCTGTTCGCGCGCCCTCGGCCAGATAGCTGTCCATCCGCAGGGCGACGGCGATGTCGGCGTCATCAGCGAGGTAGACGTCACCTAACGGCACCGGCTGCAGCGGCTCGTCAGGCAGCTGTCGCAACACCGCGGCGGTATAGAGGCGGATCTCGGCACGCTCGGTGGAGGCGAGCGATGCGGCCGACGGACTGCCGTCGTGCCCCAGCACATCGTGTAGCGGCGACTGGAGGTCCGAGTAGCTGAACCCCTCGACCACGACGCCGTACACTCGCGTGATCGTGCCGTTGATCGTGTACTTCCCTTCGACGCGAACGATCGTCCCGACGCCGACCGGCGAGTCGAGCGACGTCCAGAAATGAAACTCGTGAGGCGTATTGGGCCGTCGCTCGGTGGCGACGACGCGCCCGAGCGGAGTGATTGTCGTCATGTCACCGCGTGCAGGAATTCTTCACAATCATGAATACCGTAAACCATCTTGTCCCAACGCGCGTCGGGCAACGCCAAGGGCGAAACCTCGGCGAGAGTCCAGAGGGAAACCTCATCGGCGCGCGCGCCAATCGCGTCCAAGTCGTTACGCGTCGGGTACGCGATCTCGACCCGCACCAATCCCCACATCGGATCGTGACCCAATGAATCGCGTAGACGCAAATACCAGCTTGCCACTGGAACGCGCTTCGGCGACGTCACGCGAAACACGCTCGACCGCTCGCCGCGGCGCAGCGAGAAGATCGTTTGCAGCGCATCGCCCTCAGCGTACAGAGTGCGATGGCTCTTCACCACGCCTACGGTGCACGCCGACACCGCGATTTTGTCACTTCCGCTGATACTGCCGTCGATGAAGAGCGGGTCACGCTCATTTGTGCACCATTGCTCTGCCAACTTTCGCTCTGCTTCCTCGCGATCCTCCTGAACGCGATGCACCGCGTCGTTCTGGAGAATGTAAGGGTGAGCGGCAGGGTCCTCCGAGGTCGGCGTCGTGTCGACCAGACGGATGCCGAGTGCTTCCAGCAGCCGGCGACGCTCCGGCTTCAGCGCGCGTAGACAGACGTAGAGTCGGCGCTGAACGATCGGCTGCCGCCACGTCGTTAGGCGGCGGTTTCGCCGAGACCGCACAACGGCCGCGACTGTCCCGTGAACGATCGGCGTTCCGTCCACGTAAGCCACGACGCGACTCGTTTGGGTGCCGTCGAGAAAGGCCGCGAAGGCGGCAACAGGATCGCCGGGCACGGGTCGCGCCTGTAGCGCGTGCCCCTCTGCGAGCTCGGCGCGCACGAGCCGCGGTGGGCGTGTGTCGGGCGTCGTGCGCTCGAGCGCGTGCTCACCGTCGGTGATGAGCGCGATGTCCGGTGCGAGGGTGCGAAGTTGCCGCTGCAGGGCGACGAGTCCCTGATCCATCGCGGCCCGTAAGACGACAGTCATCTGTGTGCACACTAAGGGCGCGCACAGTGAGAGGGAAGATCAGACTGATTGTCACCCCGAGCGAAGCGAGGGATCTGCTTTTAGATGTAGTGCAGATCCCTCGTCGCTTCGCTCCTCGGGATGACAGAGCCTGCCTACCGAACAACCCCGATGGCCACGCCGTCGTGCGTCGGGACCAATATGGACAGGATCCGCGGATCGGTCGCCATGCGACGGTTGAACTCGCGCACCGCCGTCGTCTTCTCGTCCTGCTCGGCGTCGTCGTACACCTTCCCGCCCCACAGCGTGTTGTCCGCGATCAGCAATCCGCCTGGCCGGAGCAGGCGCAGCGCCCACTCGAAGTAATTGGGCATCGGTTCCTTGTCCGCGTCGATAAAGACGGCGTCGAACTGCTCGCCATCGAGACTCGGCAGGACGTCCAGCGCGCGGCCGATGCGAATGTCGATTCGGTCAGCCAATCCCGCGCGCTCTATATAGCGCTTGGCAAATTCGGCGTGTTTTGGCTCGATCTCGATGGTCATCAACTCGCCGTTCTCGGGTAACGCGCGCGCCATCCAGATCGCGGAGTAACCACCGAGGGTGCCGACTTCCAGCACGCGCCGCGCCTGAATGGACGTGAGTAGTACTTGCAAAAGTCGCCCCTCGTCTGCCGAAACCGAGATCGGGGGCAGGCCAGTGCGATCAGCTTCCTCACGCAGCGAAGCGAGGAGCTGATCTTCTGGCGCGAACAGCGCCGAGATGTAGTCGCCGGTGCGGTCGGACACTGTAGTTGCTAGTGGCTAGTGACTAGTGGCTAGTGGCTAGTGGCTAGTGGCTAGTGATTCGTTGGTGATGAGGCCTTGGGTGCTAGCCACTAGTCACTAGTCACTAGTCACTAGTCACTAGTCACTAGTCACTAGTCACTAGCCATCACTCCACCCCGATATCCCACGCCTGCTGCAAATCGTTCTTCGAGTACGCACGAAATGCCGTGAGCGTCTGTGTACGCTGAATGCCGGGCACCGTGGGAAACGTCTCGGTAACGACACGCGCAATGTCGTCGTACTGCGGCACGCGCACGATCGCCACGAGGTCCCACTCTCCCGACACCGAATACACCTCCGTCACGCCATCGACGCCCGCGAGCATATGAGCCGCCTTGGGAATCATCGGCGGCTCCACGCGAATTAAGACGATAGTCGTGATCACGACGCGATCAGAGCTCGTCGAGCCGAGCCATGCCGTCCGGGAACGGAGGAACGTTTAGCAGCCACACACCGGCGATCTGGCTCTGGCGATCGACATCGAGCAGTAGATCGCGACCGACACGCACCGTCCGCGCCTCACGAGTCTTGCCAAGCTTGAAGTGAATGACGCGCTCGGTGCTGTCTGCTTCCGCGATGAGGGGCGTGTCCACCTCGACCGAAGCAATGTTCGGTTGCGAGCGGCGCGACGGGAGAATCACCCGCGCATCCTCGATCTGATTCGGCGGGGCAAGCGTCGGCAATTTGCGCACGTCTGGCCACACGGCGACTTCCACACCGTTGATTCGCCCTTCGGCGACGTCGAGGATGATCCAGGAGCCGTCCTTGCCTTCTACTTCGACCGACCCTGACATCCCGTCGCCCAGTGCGCGCGTCTTCAGCTGTGCCGACAGAATATCGGTGTCGGCATCCCACTTGTACTCGACTTCGGGAGGTGTGCCGCTCGCGGGCTCGAGTTGGACGGCAATGTTCACGTTGTCTCTCCTTGTCGGTCGCGAATCTCGATGGTCTATGCAGCGCGGGCGCACACAAAAGCGAACGACCCGTGGCTTTTTTCCAATCTCTGACGCGAGGCTAAGCCGGTGCGATCGCAAAGTGCGATATTTCAGGCCGGCACGGCGCTGCTAAGATATAGCTCGTGACGTGCGCCGCTAGTTGCGTCGCTGACACGTTGCGCTGCTCCCACCCCTTTCGCACAATCGGACGCTACCATGGATCGCCGATCGTTCGTCTCGTCAGTGTCTGCTCTCGGTGCCTCAGCCGCGCTCACTGGGACAAACCGTTTCGCCGCCGAGAAAATCGTCCCATCGGCGCCGCGTGTGCCAACGCTGCCCGCGACCAACATCACCGTCAAATCGCGCTACACTCCGATCCCGCCGCTCGACAACGACGTGTTCGCGGCGCGGCTCGAACGGGCACGACAGCTCACGCGCGAGGCTGGCGGTACGATGCTCGTCGCGACCAGTGGCGCGACGAACTTCACCTATCTCGTTGGCAGCAACTACGGGCGGAGCGAGCGCCTCATAGCACTCATCTTACCGGTAGATGGCGCGCCGGTGATCATCGCGCCGTCGTTCGAGGTGGAGCGTGTGCGGCGCGGCGCTCATGTCACCGCACCGATACGCGGCTGGGAGGAACAAGCGGATCCATTTGCGCTCGTTCGTGACGCGATCCACGAATCGAATGGGTCCACCGCAGCGTCGCTCGTCGTCGAGCCAAAGACTGACTATTGGACGGTGATGGCCATCGCGCGCGTGCTGCCCGATGCGAAACTCATCGACGGTAGCGGCGTGTTCGAGCAGCTCCGATTGGTCAAGTCTCCGGAAGAGATTCTGCGCATGCGCCGGGCAATAGAGATCACCGAGGACGCGATCGCGTCGACATTCGATCGTCTCGAATCGGGCCTGCGCGACCGAGACGTCGCGAAGATCGTCGCCGAGGAGCATGCAAAGCGAGGGATGGACGGTGGCGGCCTGGTTCAGTTCGGCCCCCAGTCGGCGTTGCCTCACGGCGGAACGATCGGAACGAAGCTCGCTCCGCAAATGGTGGTGCTCATAGACGCCGGCGGCGAATTCCAGGGCTACACGTCGGACATCACCCGGACGCGCTGGTTCGGCGACGCACCACCGGCACGCTTTCGCGAGGTATACAATCTCGTGCACGCGGCGCAGGACGCGGCGATGGCGCGTGTGCGCCCCGGCGTTCAGGCACAAGAGATCGATCGTGCCGCTCGCGCGGTGATCAGCAAGGGCGGCTATGGCCAGTACTTTACCCACCGGTTAGGCCACGGGATGGGCATGGACGGCCACGAGCCAACATGGATGGTCGAAGGAAACACGAGGCTGCTCGAACCGGGCTTCGTGTTCTCCGTTGAACCGGGGATTTACATGCCCGGCTTGTGGGGCGTTCGAATCGAAGACGACTTCATGTGCACCGCGGAAGGTGGTGAGTTGCTTTCGAGGAGGGCGCCGAGCGTTTAGCGTTGGGCGTTTTGCGTTGAGCGATCCGCCGTTCCACGCCGAACGCTCAACGCTGAACGCACAGCGCCGCCACTCGCCTCACTCCCTCGAGCACGTCCGGCATCGGCGCCGCATAGGAAATCCGTATCCACTCGGGCGTCCGAAACGCCGCGCCCGGAACGACTGCAACGTCGTGCTCATCGAGCAGCTCGCGCGCGAACGTCGTTCCCGGCTGCGGATCATTGTCGCGCTGCGGCACGCGCACGAAGAGGTAGAATGCGCCGCGTGGCTCGATGAAATCGACGCTGGCCTCACGAAGTAGCGCCGCCGCCGCATCGCGGCGCCGACGAAACTCCGCCACCATGGTCGCGATCGCGGTCGACGACTGCTCTCTTGCCGTGAGCGCGCATAACGCAGCGTGCTGAGAGACCGCGCTCGCGTTGGACGTCGTGTGCGACTGCAGAGCGCAGATCGCCTGCGCGACCTGCCTCGGCGCGATCGACCAGCCGATGCGCCAGCCCGTCATCGCGTACGCCTTGGCGACGCCGTCGACGATCACCAGGCGCTCGCGGAGCGCCTCGTCCCCCTGCGTCGCGTCGAGAAGCGACGGAGCTGGTGTCTCGTAGCTGATCTCTCGATAGATCTCGTCGCTGACAACCCACCATCCTCGCGACGCCGCGAGTGCCAGAATGGCCCGCAGCTCATCGAGCTCGTACACGGCACCGGTCGGGTTCGTTGGCGAGTTGAGCATCACGCCTCGGGTGCGTGGCGTCGCCGCCTGTTCCAGGTCACGAACGCTGACCTTGAGTGAGTTCTCACGCCGCCCACGCACGTCCACGGCTCTCGCGCGCGCAAGTGAGATCATCTGGTAGTAGCTCGTCCACGCGGGCGTCGGCACGAGCACATCGTCGCCCTGACCGAAAAGCACGAAGCAGCTATTGAATAGCGCTTGCTTGCTTCCCGTCGACACGACGACATCAGCGGCAGATATGACGTTCCCACCGCCCAACCGCTCGTTGGCGCGCGCGGCAATTGCCTCGCGCAGGGGAAGAATCCCCTCGGTGAGCGTGTAACGCGTCGCGCCGGAGTCCAGTGCTCGCTTCGCGCTCTCCTTGATGTACGGCGGCGTCGCGAAATCCGGTTCGCCCGCGCCGAGATCGATGATCGGACGACCAGCGGCTCGCAGTGCCTTCGCGCGAGCCGATACTGCGATTGTTGCCGATTCTTCGAGATCGGCAATGTTGACGGATGGTGTGTAGCGGGCGGACATCGTGAAGGAAAGAAGCGAGGGGCGCGGTCGTTGCGGAATCCAGAAACGATTTGGTTGGCCTTCCCGGGACCGCTATACTTGTCGGCCCGGCAATACTAGGGACCGGCAAGTCCGTGTGCCACGTCCCACGAATTGGCAGACCGTAGTCAAGGACGAAGTGGATCACGAAGCAAAAGACCCAGGCGTGACGCGAGGGCAGAATGTCGTCTACCAGATGCCCCACGACTGGGGGTCGATCGCGCACGTCCTCGCCCCACTTATCGAACGCACCGACGACGCGTCGAGCGATGTTCAATTGCTCATCGTGTGCGCGGACGCTGAGGCGGCCGCAAGTGCATCGGCGTCCGTCGTTCGGCTCGCCGGACCTCGCACACTGCGCGCGATCGCGGCGACGTCCGAGCGTCGCGCCACGCGTTTGCTCCGTGTGGGCGGGTCAGGAGGAGGGGGAGCGCAGGTTGTCGCCGGTGCTCCACCCGAGCTTCTCGCGCTTGTGCAAGGCTCATCTCTCAAGCTCCAGCAAATTCGCTGTGTGGTGCTGGCCTGGGTGGACGAGCTGATCGCCAGTGGCGAAGAGAGCATGCTCGAGACGTTGATGGCCGAGATCCCTAAGGACGCCGCGCGCATCGTCGTCGCCAACGAGATCAATGCCGAGGTCGAGGCACTCATCGAGCGCTACGCTCGGCGGGCGCGTCGCGTCGCACCGAGCGCTGACGTCTCATCGATCGGCATCGGCATGCAATACGTGTCAGTGTCGGCTTCGTCTCGACTTGCAGCACTTCGTCGGTTGCTCGACGACATCGATCCATTGCGGGGCGTCGTGTACGTGCGCGGTGACGAGAGCGAGCGCGAGGTAAACGAGCTGCTGCGCGCACTCGGCTACGGTCATCCCGCGGCGCCTGACGAAGCGACGGTCCGCGTCGCGCGAGCCGCAGGGGCGGGTGAGTCGGATGTCGTGGTCCTGTACGACATCCCCGCCTCGCAAGAGGAGCTCCGCGAGGCGATCGGGCCACATCCGCAGCGCGTCATCGCGCTCGCCCAGCCGCGTCTCCTCGCGAGCTTGCGTGTTCTCTCGGGTGGCGCGCCACTCACGCCATTCACGTTGTCGGAAGCGGGAATGAAAGCGCGAACACGCGAGGAGCTCGCGCGCTCAGAGTTGCGCGAGACGCTCTCTTCGGGCTCCTTCGCGCGCGAGCTGCTGGCGCTCGAACCGTTGCTCGAGCACTACGACGGCATCGAGATCGCCGCCGCGACGCTCCGGTTGCTCGACCAGGCGCGCTTCGAGCGAGACGCGGCGCGTGCGCGCGCCGCGGAAGCGCGAACGGTGCATGGCGGCGCCGGCGTCGGTGGGACGACGCCGATGACGCGCCTCTTCATCAACGTTGGCGCGATGGACAATGCGCGTCCTGGCGATCTGGTGGGAGCGATTACGAACGAAGCGCGCATAACGAGTGCGCAGATCGGGAAGATCGACATTCGCGAGAACCATTCGTTGGTCGAGGTCGCAGCCGATGTCGCCGAGGGCGTCGTGGCGAAGTTGACGGGCAGCACGGTTCGGGGACGTCGCGTCGTTGCCCGCGTCGACCAGGAGCGCGGTGGACGGCCCGGTGGGGGCGGCCGCGGCGGACGACTTGCGGATCGCGGTTCGCGCCGCGACTCTGATGTGCGCCGCAATGTCGGACGCGATCGGAACGAGCGTGACTCCGGAGTCGGGGGGGGGGAGCGCGGTGCCGATCGCTCGGCGCGCCCGCCCCGACCCGGAGACACGGAGTGATATCAGACCTGCACTTCAGCCGCAGTGGTGGTTGGATCGAAGTCATCTGCGGCGTGATGTTCAGTGGAAAGAGTGAAGAGCTGATCCGGCGCGTCCGTCGCGCCATCATCGCCCGTCACAAGATTCAGGTGTTCAAGTCGCATCTCGACGAGCGCTACACCGGGATCTATCAGATTTCCAGCCACGACGGTCGACATGTCGAGGCGGTCCCCGTCGACACGCCAGAGCAGATCGCGCGCGAGATCGAGGACGACACTCAGGTCGTCGCGATCGACGAGGCACAGTTTCTCGCGCCATCGATCGTGTCGCTGGCGTCGTCACTCGCCGACCGCGGCATCCGCGTCATCGTCGCCGGAACGGACACCGACTTTCGCGGCGAGCCGTTTGGTGCGATGCCTGAGTTGCTCGCTGTCGCTGAAGTGGTGGACAAGCTGCACGCGATCTGTGTGCGGTGCGGAAATCCCGCGAGCCGCAATCAGCGCCTCATCGGTGGCCGTCCCGCGCGCTACGATTCACCGACAATCATGGTAGGCAGCGCCGAGACGTACGAGGCGCGATGCCGCGCCTGTCACGCGGTGCCGCGGAAGGATGAGGAGCAGCTGTTGTTGGCGGCTAGGGGCTAGTGCCAAGTGGCGAGTGGCTGGTGGCTAGTGGCTAGTGGCTAGTGGCTAGTGGCTAGTGACTAGTGGCTAGTGACTAGTGACTAGTGGCTAGTGACTAGTGGCTAGTGACTTCTAGCCACTAGGCACTAGCCACTAGGCACTGTTCCTCAAGGTCCGAAGGTATCCCGCCCGTGCGCCAAATACAGGAACTCGGCGCGCGTGCGCGCGTCGTCGCGGAATGAGCCGCGCAGCGCGCTCGTTATGGTCTTCGAGTTCTGCTTCTCGACGCCGCGCATCATCATGCAGAGGTGAAACGCCTCGATCACCACGCCGACGCCGACCGGCTCCAGCACTCGTTGGATGGCGCCCGCGATCTCTTCGGTAAGCCGCTCCTGCACCTGCAAACGGCGCGCGTAGACCTCCACGATGCGCGGAAGTTTTGACAGCCCGACGATTCGACCATTCGGGATGTAGGCAACGTGGGCCTTGCCAAAGAAAGGCAGCAGGTGGTGCTCGCAAAGGCTGTACAACTCGATGTCGCGCACCA
>DATEHJ010000515.1:0-3413 GCA_035279645.1 Gemmatimonadaceae bacterium | reverse complement strand
CATCGTTCGCTACGATCGCGCGACCAGCAATAAGCAAACGCTGATCAACGACGGCCGGCTGTACTCCGGTCTGCGGCTCTCGAAGGACGGACGCGTCGCGACGCTCGCCGTCGCCGAGGGCAATCGGCCGCCGACGCTCTACGTCGCCGACGCCGACTTTACATCGATCCGCCCCCTCGCCGATGCCAATCCGCAGCTCGCGAGCAAGCGCTTCGGTCCGACCGGGCTCGTCAACTATCTCGACGCCGACGGCCACTCGAAGAACGCGGTCGTCTACTACCCCGTTGGTTATGAGCGCGGGAAGACCTATCCCACGATCTTCATCGTCTACGAGGATTTCTTCGACGACACCTTCGATCCGGTTGCGAACGTTCTCACCGCGAACGGCTACGTCGTCGTGAAGCCGTCGGTCGATTTCGACATTGGGTATCCCGGCGAGGCATGGATCAAGGGCGTCACCGCCGCGGCGAACAAGCTCATCGACATGGGCATCGCCGATTCGGCGCGGCTTGGGGTTCACGGAACGAGTTACGGCGGCTACGCGACCAACCTGCTCATCACGCAGACGAATCGCTTCAAGGCCGCAGTCAATATCTCGGGGAAGGTCGACGTTATCAGCTTCTACACCGATAGCCCGCGCCTGGGGGTGCGCAACGTCCACGCCGCCGAGAAGAGTCAGGATCGCCTCGGCGCCACGCTATGGCAGCAGCCGCAAAAGTACGTGCAGCAATCGGCAATCATGTTCGCGGATCGGATTCAGACACCGCTCATGCTCATCACCGGAGCGCAGGATTCCAACGTTCCGGCTGAAAATACCCGCGAGATGTATTACGCCCTGCGACGACTTGGCAAGGAAGTTGTCTGGGTCAACTACATGAACGGCGGACATGGCGGTGGAAATGCAACAGCAGACGACGTGCTGGACATGCAACGACGCATGTTGACCTGGTACGATGCGAAATTGAAACGACCAACATCGAAAGTTGCTTCAGCTGGACCTTGATCGTTCACTCGACGCTCGCGGCGGGCCCACCCTTGCCTCGCGCGATGCGGCGCCACTAGGTTCGATACATTGACGCCCCATTCAATGCACCCGTGATAAACTCCGACGACACCGCCCGCGCGATGAATGCGGTTCGAAGCGTCGTTCGGGCACTCCGACTCAATACCCGCAGTATCGAAGGCAAGCTCGGCATCAGTCTCGCACAACTCTTCGTGCTTCAACAATTGGCGGATCGGCCCGCTGAGTCCTTGAATGAGCTGGCCGAGCGTACCGCAACACATCAGAGCTCCGTCTCAGTCGTCGTTCGGCGACTGGTCGATCGCGGTCTCGTGACGCGCGTTGCGTCACCGGCGGATCGGCGGCGCGTGCAAATCGCACTCACCCCTGAGGGCGAGTCGATGCTGCGCGGTGCACCGCCCACGGTGCAGGGCGACCTGATGGCCGGAATGGCGCGGATGAAGCCCGATCAACAATCCACGCTGGCGGAGCTGCTCGAGCTGTGGGTGCTCGCGAGCGGCATCGATCTGGCCGCACCACCGATGATGTTCGAGGACGAGCCCGCCGCTCGCGTAGCGAGTGGCTGACGAGTTACCACCAGCACTCAACGCCGCCAGCGGTTTGCCCGTAGCACCGGCGCTCGCGCCGGCGCTGGCGTCCGTTGAGCCTCCACCTGAATACTCGCCCGTCGATCAACGGGTTGTCGTCATCTCCGGCATAGCCGTGCTCGTCGGCATCGGCGCGGCGCTTCTCGCCAACTTGCTGACGCGGCTGATCGGACTCATCACCAACGTCGCGTACTACGGCCGTATCTCCACCTCGTTCACCGCGCCGAGCACCGTTAGGCTCGGCGCGTGGTCGATTTTCGTCCCGATTGTCGGCGCGCTCGTCGTCGGTATCATGGCGCGCTACGGAGCGGCGGCCATTCGTGGCCACGGCATCCCCGAGGTCATGGAGCGGGTGCTCTACGCCAAGAGCCGCATCGCGCCGAGGATCATGTTCCTCAAGCCACTCTCGGCGGCAGTCGCAATCGGAACGGGCGGCCCCTTTGGCGCGGAAGGACCGATCATCGCCACCGGCGGCGCGCTCGGATCGATCGTCGGACAATACGTTCGCGTCACGGCGGACGAGCGCAAAACGCTTCTCGCCGCCGGCGCGGCCGCCGGTATGGCGGCCACATTCGGAAGCCCCGTCTCGGCCGTCCTGCTCGCGGTTGAGTTGCTGCTGTTCGAGTACCGGCCGCGGAGCATTATTCCCGTCGCGCTCGCCTCAGCCGTAGCGGCAGGCGTGCGTGCCGTGTTCTTGGGATCGGCGCCAGTGTTCACCGTTCCAGCGCTGGCGCAGCCGAATCTCGAGGCGTTGTCGGCATACACGCTCATCGGCGCTCTCGTCGGTATCGCGTCGGTCGGCGTGACACGCTTCGTCTATTGGATCGAGGATCTCTACGAGGAGTTGCCGATCCACTGGATGTGGTGGCCCCTCGTCGGCGCGATCTTCGTCGGCGTCATCGGCTACTTCGAGCCGCGCACGCTCGGCGTCGGCTACACGAACATCGATTCCATCTTGTCCGGGAACATCGTTGGACGCGCGTTGATCGTGCTCGTCGTGCTGAAGTTCATCTCGTGGTCGATCTACCTGGGAAGCGGCACCTCGGGCGGAACGCTCGCTCCCCTCTTCACGATCGGGGGCGGTATCGGAGCGGCCCTCGGATCGCTAGGCATCATACTCGTGCCGAGCCTCGGAATCGACGCGAACGTGTCGGCACTCGTCGGCATGGCGGCGATCTTCGCCGGCGCGTCGCACGCCCTCCTCACTTCGGTGGTATTCGCGTTCGAGACGACACGCCAGCCACTCGGCCTCTTGCCGCTCCTTGCCGGGTGCAGCGCGGCATATCTCGTTTCATTGCTCATGATGCGCAGCTCGATCATGACCGAGAAGCTGGCGCGCCGCGGTGCCCGCGTTCGCACCGAGTACGCGGCGGACTACCTGAGTCAGATTCTGGTGCGCGATGGCTCCTCGCGAGAAGTCGTTTCCCTCCGCGGCTCGGATCTGCTGCGGGAAGTACGCGCTTGGCTCACGTCCGGTGGATCGAGCTCGTCGCATCAAGGATTTCCGGTGCTCGATGACAAGGGTGAGCTTTGTGGCGTCCTCACGCGCCGAGATCTCCTCGACAACTCGCACGACGACGCGCAGACAATCGGGTCGCTCGTGAAACGCGGCGCCGTCGTCGTTTTCGACGACAACACGCTGCGCGAGGCCGCCGACCACATGGTTCGCGCCGGCGTCGGACGGCTCCCCGTCGTTTCACGCGATGCACCACGCGCCGTCATCGGCATCGTTTCGCGCAGCGACCTGCTCTCCGCGCAACGCGCCGTCATCGGCATCGTTTCGCGCAGCGACCTGCTCTCCGCGC
>DATEHJ010000514.1:0-7633 GCA_035279645.1 Gemmatimonadaceae bacterium | reverse complement strand
CGCGGGCAACACGCGTCGTGTCCAGCTGTGGGACCAGTTCCACGAAGGCCAGCGCGTGTACGTCGTCGTCGGAGCCGGGGATGTAGTGCGCTACGTTCCCGGCGTCTTCGGCGTGCACAGCACGCACTTGAGGCGCGGGCGTCCGGCCGACGACGCGCTCACGACGGTCGAGGATCTGTGGCTCGACGTCGGCGCGAAATCGCGCGCCGACGTTGCCCGCCTCGGTATTCGTCTGCTGGATCCCGTGTATCGCGAGTGGCCGGCCTGGACGTTCGCGGACAATGTCGCCGGCCCGGGCGCCGCCAACCGCGCCGGCTGTGCTTCGATCGTGGCCGCGAGCCAGGCGGGCGCGCCGAAGTCGGGCGAGACGGTCTTCATCGTCAGCGTGCAGAGCCGATTCAACTTCACTGGACTCACGGGCGCGCTTGCACGCCTCGGCCGCATCGACAGCCTCATCGTCATCGACGATGACCTCGCGCGCAGCGGTACGATGCTCGCCTCTCCTCGTGCGGCTCCCTGGAGCGCGCTCTCGCGCATCCACGTGACGACGTCGCTCGCCGCGACGCCGCACACGCGATGGCCGGGCACGCTCGTCGAGACGATCAGCGAAGAAGATCTGCGAGATCTGTTTGCCACTGTCTCGAGGCTTGCCGGCATTCCGGGCGTTCCGGCGCCGGTAATGCTCGCGCGCGTGTGGGCGCCGCCGCCGCCATCCGTGCTCCACGACAGCCTCTCTCGTTATGCAGACTTGCTCGGGCGCTTGACCGATGTCTACAGCGTCGCCGGACACGAAGGCCCGATGCGTGACGTAGTGAAGGAGGCATTGCCAGCGTGGGCGCGTGACTCGGTGGTCACGGACAGCGCCGGCAACCTCGTGCTCGGGATGGGACCCGACAGGGACACCGTCGTGTTCGTCGCGCACATGGACGAGGTGGGATTCGACGTCTCGCGCATCGCGCACGATGGGACGGTCTTCCTGCGCCCGCGCGGCGGTATGTTCACATCGCTCTGGGAGGGGCAGACGGCGCTGCTGCATCGCGAGGCCGACCACGTTCCCGCGCGCGACGCGCGCTCGTGCGGTGCGGCGCGCGAGGGACCGCTCCGCGGCGTTTTCGTCCCGCGCGACAGCGTCTCACGCAAGCAGCCGACGATACTCACGGCGTGGTTCGGCCTCGACTCGGCCGCGCTCACCAAAGCCGGTATCGCCGTCGGTTCTGCGGTGACGAGCTACAAGTGCTCGGCGCGCCTCGCCGCAACGCGCTTCACCGCGCGTTCCATCGACGACCGCGCGGGCGTCGCGTCACTGCTGCTCGCGCTCGAGTCCATCGAACGTGAAAAGCTCGACCACCGTGTGATCTTCGCCTGGTCGGTGCGCGAAGAAACTGGGCTCGACGGCGCGAAGGCGCTCGCGCAGGAATTCGGGACGAACGTGGGTCGCGTGTATGCGATCGACACGTTCGTGTCGAGTGACTCGCCGCTCGAGACGTCGTATTTCGCCGACGCAAAAATCGGTGAGGGCGCGGTGTCCCGTGCGCTCGACAACTCGAGCGTCACGCCCCCAGAGGAGGTCGACCGGCTAACGCGGATCGCGCGCCTGAAGGGTATTCCGTTGCAGGTCGGGACGACGAACGGTGGCAACGACGGCTCCGAGCTCGCGAAGTATGGTGCACTCGACGACGCGCTCGGATGGCCACTCCGCAACAGCCACTCCCCTGCCGAAGTGATCGATTTGCGCGACGTGCGATCGCTCGCTCGCATGATCGCCGCTGTCGCGATGAGTGGATCTAAATGATGCGCGCACTCATCTCCGTCTCCGACAAGAGCGGCATCGTCGATTTCGCGCGCGGCCTCGCCGAGCTCGGATTTGACCTGGTATCCACCGGCGGTACCTCGCGCGCGTTGCGCGGCGCGGGACTCAAGACGCGCGACATCAACGAGATCACGGGTTTCGCGGAGATGCTCGACGGGCGCGTGAAGACGCTGCACCCCGCGGTGCACGGTGGATTGCTCGCTCGGCGCGATCATCCGGACCACATGAAGGCGCTCGTCGACCAAGGCATCATGCCAATCGATCTCGTCGCCGTGAATCTCTATCCATTTCGCGCGACAGCGGCGCGGAGCGGCGTCAGTCCAGAGGACGTGATCGAACAGATCGATATCGGCGGACCAAGCATGCTGCGCTCGGCGGCGAAGAACTTCGACGCGGTCACCGTCGTCGTCGAGCCGCGTGATTACGCGCGCGTGCTCGCCGCGCTCAAGGCCGGCGACGACGATATCGATCTGCGGCGTCTGCTCGCAGAGAAAGCGTTCGCTCACGCCGCGGCCTACGACGCGGCCATCGCGACCTGGTTCGCCCAGCAGCGACAAGAAAAATTCCCGGAGACGGTGACGCTCTCCGTGGGTCGGCAACAGAAGCTGCGCTACGGCGAAAACCCCGATCAGGCGGCAGCGTTTTATGTCGACTTCCCCGGCGCGGGACTGTCTTCCCTCGTTCAACGAGGGGGCAAGGAGCTCTCCTTCAACAATCTGCTCGACCTCGAGGGCGCATTGTTGACGGTCGATCCTTACGCCGCCGAGAGCGCGTGCGCGATCATCAAGCACACCACACCGTGTGGTCTCGCCGTCGGCGCGAATGCGATCGAGGCGTATCGCAAGGCGCTCGCGTGCGATCCGGTGTCGGCGTTTGGCTCCGTTATCGCGTTCACCGTTCCGGTCGATGAAGCAACCGCGAACGCGGTGTCCGCCCTGTTCGTCGAAGTGATCGTCGCGCCGTCGTTCGCCGAGGAAGCGGTCGAGATCCTCGGCAGAAAGAAAAATTTGCGCGTGCTCGAAGGGCGCGCTTCATGGCCCGCGAACGCACTCGACTACAAGCGCGTGCGAGGCGGCGTGCTCGTTCAGGAGCGGCCGCGCACGGTGATCGACGATGCAGGCTGGAAGGTCGCGACGACTCGCGAGCCAACCGCCGAGGAGCACCGCGATCTTCTATTTGTGTGGCGCGCCGTCGCCGCCGTGAAATCGAACGCGATCGTGCTCGCTCGCGACGGTGCCACGATCGGCATCGGTGCGGGCCAGATGTCGCGCGTCGACGCCGCATTTCTCGCCGTCCACAAGGCGCAGCAACAGGGCCATGACACCAAGGGCGCGGTATTGGGCTCCGACGCGTACTTCCCCTTCCGCGACGGAATCGATCAAGCCGCCGACGCCGGTGTCACCGCGATCGTACAACCCGGTGGTTCAGTGCGCGATGGCGAGGTGATTGCCGCTGCGAACGAAAGAGGGATCGCGATGGTGTTCACGGGGAAGAGGCAGTTCCGCCATTAGCCGCAGGGCTCAAGCGGGCACATCCCAGAACGACGGGTCTAGAACGACGGGTCCAGAACGACGGGTCCAGAACGTCGGAGGTAGAACAGCGCAAGATCGCTCGCCGTCGGTTTTAGATTCCGCAGTTCTAGATCCGCCCTTCTAGATCCGCTCTTCGAGATCCGCTCTTCTAGACCAGTATTAAAGAAGCACCTGACACATCCCTGACCGCGTTTACTTTCTTATCCCGTTCCCGTTACTCATCTTTCATCGTCCTACAGGTGCCCGATTCCAACCAAGTGGGCTCGGGCGTGTTGTGTAAGTGGTTAACGAATTCAAATGGCGACCTCGTCTATCGCACAACGCCCTTCGCGCGCTGAAGGCCGCGCGCCGGGTGCCGATCTCGATTATCGCCCGTCCTATCTGGCGGCCGGAATCGTAAGTCTGCTCGTACTGGTGCTCTATCTCGTCACCCTCGCGCCGTCGACGGCGATGTGGGATACGAGCGAGTACATCGCGGCCGCCTACACGCTCGGGCTCCCTCATCCGCCGGGCAATCCGTTGTTCGTGCTGATCGGACGCGTCTTTTCGATCATTCCGATCTTCGGACCCAACGTCGCGACGCGCATCAACGTGCTCGCGGCGCTGTGCAGCGCGGTCTCGGCCGGCATGTGGTTCCTCGTCACCGAGCGCGTCCTCGTCGGCTGGTTCCCGCAGCGGTGGCAGCGCATCACCGGCGGCTCGATCGCGGCCATCGTCGGCGCGACGGCATTCACGGTGTGGAATCAGTCCGTCGTCAATGAGAAGGTTTATACCGTTTCGCTGGTCGGCATCGCGATCATCTCCTGGTTGATGATTCGCTGGTCCGACGAGCCCGATGGCCGCAAAGCCGATCGCATTCTCGTGCTCGTCGCGTACTTGCTTGGGCTCGGCTATGCGAACCACATGGGCGGAATGCTCGCGGCGCCGGCGGCGGCGGTCGCGGTCGTCGTGCGACGACCACGAACGCTGCTGCGTTGGAAGCTTCTGCTCGCGTGTTTTGGCGCGCTGGTCTTCGGCATCACGCCGTTCGCGATCCAGCCCATTCGCGCGGCATACAACCCACCGCTCAACGAAGGTGAGCCCACCGCGTGTCGCAACGGACTTCACTTCGACTGCACGTTCTCGAAGGGCACGTACGACGCGTTCATGTACAACTTCAATCGCGGTCAATACGGGAAACCCCCTCTCGAGGAACGACAGGCGCCGTTCACGGCGCAGGCCGACATGTGGTGGTTCTACTTCAGGTGGCAGTGGTTCCGTGATCCACAGCTGAAAGCGCAGTGGCTGCAAGGCGTGTTCGGAGGCTTGTTCCTCGTCCTCGGGTTGTTCGGCGGATGGGTGCACTATCAGCGCGACCGGCGGAGCTTCTGGTACTTCGGCACGTACATGCTGACGGTCACACTGGTCCTGATCATTTATCTGAACTTCAAATACGGATCTTCTCAATCGCCGGAGCTTGGCGACAGCGTGCCACGCGAGGTCCGCGACCGCGACTACTTCTTCCTCTGGAGCTTCTCGGCGTGGGGGGTGTGGGCCGCGTTAGGCCTGATGTACATCTGGGAAAACGTCGCCGCGCTCTTCGGCACCGTCGAGACACGCTACGCGAAGCAGACGGTCTTCCTGCCCTCGCGTGAGAATCTGCTCAAGACGACACCCGTGCTGCTCCTCGCCGGGATTCCGCTCGTCATGAACCTGCACACGGCCCCGCGTCGCGGGCAGACCTACACGCGCGACTTCGCGCACGACCTCCTCAATTCGGTGGAGCCGTACGGCGTCCTCGTCACCGTCGGCGACAACGATACCTTTCCTTTGTGGTACGCGCAGGAGGTCGAGGGCATCAGAAAAGACGTCGTCGTGGCAAATACATCTCTTCTCAATACCGATTGGTACACCCGCCAGCTCATTCGCCGGCCGATCTTCCCATTCGAACCCGACAAGGGACCGGCCGTCTATCGCAACACGCAGTGGCAAAGACCGGCGGTCGCGCCCCTCAAGATGACGCTCGACGAGGCCGACTCCGTGCCTCCCTACTGGCAGATCGACAAGCCGATGGTGTTCAAGGCCGGCTGTCATCCGGAGCCTAACGCGAACTGCGATATCAACGCGGTGATTCCGCCGCACCTGCTCCAGCGCGCCGATCTGTTCGTGCTGCGCATGATTCAGGATTCGTATCCAGCTCGGCCGATCTATTTCAGCCGCACGTCCGGCGCCTATGCACGCGAACTGGGCCTCGGCGACCACGTGTTGACGCAAGGATTGGCCGCGAAAGTGTTCGTCCCGCCGAAGGCGTCGACGCGCGACACGATGAATGTCGCCGGCGATGGCTGGATGGACGTCAAGCGAACCGCTGAGCTCTGGAGCAACGACTTCATGGGACCGAAGTCGGTGATTCGCTCGAACGACTGGATCGATCAGCCGTCGGTTGGCATTCCCTATCTCTACGTCGCCACCGGCATGGAGCTGTCCGAGGCGCTTCGCTCGCGCGGTGAAACCGCCGCGGCGAATCAGGTGTGGCAGACGGCCAAGCAGGTCGCCACCGCGGTACATCTCGATCGCCTCATCGGCGACCAGCCGCCGGGCGCCGAGCAGTCGCCGCTGGTGCCTGGCGAGTCCGAGGGCGTTCAACTGCCGGTGAGGCCGCCGCCGGCACAGAAGGCGCAGGAGCAGGCGAAGCCGAAAGCCGCGAAGAAGTAGTCGTTCACGGGCCGGAACCTTCCGGCCCGTGCATCGGTTCTGGTTTTCGTGTCGAAACTGGACCGCTATCGGTGCGAAGAGGTCTTTCGCCGCGTTGACGACTTTCTCGACCGGGAGCTGAAGCCGGCCGAGGTCCCGCTTGTGGAGAAACACCTCGAGACTTGCGTCGCCTGCGCTCGCGAGTACGCGTACGAGCAGGCTGTCCTCGACATCGTACGTGAAAAGTTGCGCCGTGTTGCCGTGCCGAGCGACGTGCGCGAGCGCATCGCCCGTCGTCTCGTGACAGACCGGCAGTGACCACGCTCACCAAGCGGACCCATTGGATCGTACGTGTCACCCACTGGGTGAACGTCGTCGCTTTGCCGCTAATGGTGGCGAGCGGGTTGCGCATCTTCAACGCGTATCCCGCGTTCGCGCGCAAGGGCGACAAGTTCTGCTGCTATCCCTTCGCCGGGAAGTCGATTCCCGCTTCGCTGACTTTCGGCGGATGGCTCGCCGGCGCGCGGCATTGGCACTTCGCGGTCATGTGGCTGCTCGTCGTCAATGCGCTCGTGTACCTCGCATTCCTTTACGCGCGAGGCGAATGGCGCGAGCTAGCGCCGACGCGCGGGGATCTGCGCGGCGCGTGGGAGATGATTCGCTTTTACACATTCGCGCGGCGCGAGCATCCGCATCAGGGAAAGCACAATGCACTGCAGAAGATCGCCTACTTCTCGATGCCGATCGTCACCGCGATCATCGTCGTGAGCGGAATCGCGATCTGGAAGCCCGTGCAGCTGCACTGGCTCACAATGCTGTTCGGTGGATACGTCTGGGCGCGGTACGTTCACTTCGTTGCGATGATCCTTATCGTGCTGCTGGTGCTCGGACACATCGCCATGGTATTCGCCGTCGATCCGTACGCGCTGCGGTCGATGATCACAGGCTGGTACGACGAAGATCAGTCGCCCGAGGCGCGCAATGCGCGCCCGTTCTATCATCTGCTGCCTCGGCACAAGCCGGTCGCTTCCGCGCCGACTCCAACGGACCACTGACCGCGATGTCGGATTCATCTCAAAACGACAGCGGCATCGACCGTCGATCCTTCCTCGCGATCGCCGGCGCGACTGCAGCGGCGTCGCTCGTCGGCTGTGATTCGTATGGTCCAAACCGGCTACAGCCGGTGCTGTCCCTCGCGGAGCGCGGCAACGAGCGTGTCGAGCGGCGGCTGTTCCGCCACCGTTCGGAGGATCGCATACCCGGCGGCGCGAAGCTGAGCGGCAGAGCGTTTCCCCAGTACTATGTCTCCGACACCGTGCCGATCTGGGACGAAGCGATGAACGGGGTGTGGCGACTCGAGGTCTCGGGCGCCGTTAGGCGGCCGATCTCGCTGTCGCTCGACGATCTGACGAAGATGCCGCGCGTTGCGCAGAGCGTGGACCATTACTGCGTCGAGGGGTGGACGGCACGGGCGCAGTGGATGGGCGTGCGCGTCAGCGAGCTCGCGCGCACCGCCGGCGCGACGAGCGACGCACAGTACGTCGACTTTCAATCCTTCGACTCCGACTATCACGAGAGTTGGGACATGGAGAGCGCGATGCACCCCCAGACGCTCGTG
>DATEHJ010000513.1:0-7824 GCA_035279645.1 Gemmatimonadaceae bacterium | reverse complement strand
AGCTCGAAGTCGTCGAGCGTGAAGTCTTCACACCCCACAAAGAAGAGCTCGACGAAGAAACCGGCTGCCAAGACCAGCTCAAAGAAGCGGATCGCTCACAAGAGCTAGCGGTTTGTCGTCCCGAGCGAAGCGAGGGATCTGCTTTTGTTGGCTCCGAAAAGCAGATCCCTCGCTTCGCTCGGGATGACCTCAGCTCCGCTTCGCTCAGTACATCCAGCCGAGTCCTACATACACCGCCGCCGTCGATTCTTTGGAATGGCCGACGTCGGTTGCCACGACGAAACTCGGGCCTACGCCGACCCGCACTCCGCCACCGTAGCCCATATGGAGATCGTCGAACGACTCATCGAGGCGGAATCGGTCCGACCAGACGCGTCCGGCGTCCGCAAATCCGCTCAGCGCGAGAAATGACTGTCGCTTGAAGAGAGAGAAGTCCACCGCATGCCACCTCAGCTCGGAATTGCTGAGGAGCAAAGCCTTCCCGATGTATCGGTCCTTCGGAATCCCGCGCAGACTGCCCGAGCCACCCAACCCCTCGGTCTGCTTGAAGGAGGACTGAATCGTGGTGAGCTCATCGAATGGCGCGTTGCCATCCAGACCCTGCGCGACGACGCGTTGAGCGAACGTGAGACGCGATCCCAATGGTACGTATTGCCGTACCGTCGTCGTCCACCGGGTGAAGTCTTCGCTCGCTCCGATCTCTTTGCTCACTCGCTGAACGAGCACCTCCGCCCACGTCCCGCGGTGAGGGCCGATCTCGCGATCGCGAGTATCCCAGATCAGACCCGCTCGTAAGTAGTTGGAGCGCTCGGGCGCCGGCGTGCGCCCGGCCATCTGATCGGCCAACAGCGTCGTGCCTGAATCGTGGGGGGTGAGGTCGAATGTCGAGCGTGAGAGTCCCCCTCCGACCAGAAGCCTCGCGGGAGAGCCAGCAATTCGATGTTGAACATCCGCCGACGTACGCAGGCGCTCGCGCCCGAAGCGGTAGAAGTACGGGTTCGGTGCCAGTTGGGCGGCAGGATCGAACGGTGTCGCGTTGCCGATGCCATAGTAGGGCTGAGCAATTTGCTGTTCCCGACCTGCGAAGGCGCTCAAGCGCCAACCGCCCGGCAACAGAACGGGGGCATCGAAGAAAACCGTGACATCCTGACGGCCGCGGCTGGTCAGCAGCACGGTCGGCTGGATCGTGAATCGGTACGGCTGAACACCGGAGCCGTAGTTGTAGAGCTCGAGGGCGGCGCCGATACCGAATCCTTCATCGGCGTCGAAGTTGAGCGCCGGCACGCCGGCGATGTCCCAACCTTTCGGAATCCGAGGCACAGCGGAGCTCGCGGCCCGATCGTCGCGCTGCTGAGCGCCGAGCGCGGTCGCGGCTGTTAGTAGACTCATAACGATGCCTAGCACGCGAACGGTAAATCGAGGACTCATCACCGCTGCCTCCATCCGGGGGTTGGCCTGCGACGACAAGCTCGTGGCATCGGGGAAGCGCGACCATGCGCGAGATGACGTAGACCACGCGCCGTGCTGACGTAGATGGCGAGCGCTGTCGTCGCTGACCTGACTTTCGACGAGCCGTTGGCGCGTGCCCGCGAGCTCGTGATGGCTCACGGATGGAACGCGACCGCGTACCAGATCGTGAACCCGGGCATCGCGCTCTGGTTTTCGCACGCTGACGATGCCGTTGTCGGCTACGTCGAGCGTGGCTCGACGCGAGTCGTTGCGGGGGCGCCCGTCTGCGCGCCGGCACGACTCGCTGACGTTGTCGCGGAATTCGAGCAGGAAACCACCGCTTGTCGCCGGCACGTCTGCTACTTCGGCGCGGAAGCGCGGCTCGAGGCTCTTTTCCGGTCCGATCGAGAACATTCGAGGGTGCTCCTTGGCGCCCAGCCGTCATGGAATCCCTCGCGCTGGCCGGCGATAGTCGCCGGTAAGGCGTCGCTTCGGGCGCAGCTCAATCGATCGCGCAACAAGGGCATCACCGTCTCGGCGATGTCGGCGGAGGAGGCAACCGGGCACCCTGCGTTGCGACGTGTGCTCAAGGAGTGGCTCGCGACCCGCGGGCTGCCACCAATGCACTTTCTCGTCGAACCAGACACGCTGTCGCGATTGTTTGATCGACGAATCTTCGTCGCGCGTTCGCGATCGAGCGAGATCGTGGCGTTCCTTGTTGCTTCGCCCGCGCCGTCGCGCGGAGGTTGGCTCGTCGAACAATTCGTGCGGGGACGCAACACCCCGAATGGCACGGTCGAGCTACTGCTCGATGCGGCGATGCGATCGTTCGCGGGCGAGGGGTTCGACTACGTGACGCTCGGACTCGCGCCCCTTTCACGGCATGTGCCCGCTCCGCTGACGAATCCATTCTGGCTGCGGATCGCGCTGCGCTGGGTGCGTGCGCACGGACGCCGGTTTTACAACTTCGAGGGCCTCGACAACTTCAAGGCGAAGTTCCTACCGGAACGGTGGGAGCCGGTGTACGCGATTCTGAATGAGAATCGCTTTTCACCGAGTGCACTGTACGCAATCGCGGCGGCCTTCAGTGACCGCTCCCCTGCCTCGACGATCGCCCGTGCGTTGTGGCGAGCGGCGGAGACCGAGATACACTGGCTGCGCCGGCGAATCCTGCACTCCTGAGCACGCACGTTATCTTGCTCTGAGCGACCATGAGCGACGAGACCCACGACCAGTCCGACCGCCCGAGCGAAGGAGACGGGACGAGTCCCGACGGCGCGACGCCGGAGCCTAACGAGGCAGCACCGCCCGCGAGTGTCGAGGCGATCACCCCGGACATGGCAAAGCTCGCGCTGCGGAAGGTGAAGGACCCCGAGCTCGGCCTCAACATCATCGATCTCGGGCTCGTCTACGAGATCGTCGTCGACGCAAGCAATAACATCCACGTCGACATGACATTGACGTCGCCAGGCTGCCCCGCCGGTCCGCAGATCATGACGGACGTCGAGCGAGCGCTCCAAGCGTTGCCGGGCGTCGGCGACGTGGAGCTCAATCTCGTGTGGTCGCCGTACTGGACGCCCGAGCGCATCGAGCCGCGCGTACGCGCCTACATGGGGTTGTAGGCCGGTCAGACCGCCGCTTTGCGGTGAGGTCGCAGCGCGGCAAGAAAATCGGCGCCGAGGACATTCACTTGCCAGCCACGTAGCTCCACGACCTCCCGCAACTGCTCGACCGTCGCTGGATTGCGCCGCGCAACTGCCTCTAAGCGGTCGCGCGAGCACAGGACGCCAGGATCCATGTCCAAGCGGAGCGCGGCTGCCTCACGAGCGGTGCGAAGCGCCGTAACGCGCAGGTCGAATTCAGGGTCCCGCTCCCAGCGGACGGCCTTCGGGAATCGTGGTAGCTCCGCGTCGGGCAGCGTGACTCCACGCTGGATGGCATCGAGGAGATCGCCCGACGCGCGGTCGAGAAGCGAGCGCGGCATTCCTTTGATCGACGCGAGTGCCTCACGAGTCGTGGGCTTGAGCCGCGCAATGTCGAGCAGCGGTTCGTTACCGAGGACGCGAAACGTCGCGCGATCCGCGCGACGTGCGACGTCGTTACGCCAAACAACCAGCTCGCGAAGCACCGCCAGTTCGCGTCGATTCAAATCGCGCGCTCCCTTCAGGCGCAGGAAGGCTGTGGCATCGTCCTCCTGCTCCCAACGAGTCTCTTCCAAGCGGACGAACTCCTCGCGCGCCCATTCCCAGCGGCCCATGCTCTCCAACTCTTCGGCGAGGCGATTCCGAAGGCCGATCAGATGCATCGTGTCCTGCGATGCATACTCGAGCATGTCCGCGGTGAGCGGGCGCATTGACCAGTCCGCGCGCTGATGCTTCTTGTCGAGCTTCACGCCGAAATACTTCTCGAGCAGCGTAGCGAGACCGAAGGCACGAATACCAAGGAGCTGTGCAGCAACTCGCGTGTCGAAGATGTTGCGCACCTGCCAACCGTAGTCCTGGTGCAGCAGTCGCAGATCGTAGTCGGCGTCGTGAAAGATGATCTCGACCTCGGGGCTTTCGAGGAGTGTGCCTAACTCTGCCGGAGCACCGATTGGCAGTGGATCGATGATGGCCGAGCGCTCGTGCGTCGACAGTTGCAGCAGGTAGATGCGATCGACGAAGCGGTGAAAGCTGGCGCCTTCTGTATCGAGCGCGAGCCGATCGACGTCCGCGATGGAACGCAGAAATCGCGACGTATCCTGGGCTGTGTCGAGGTAGAGCGCTCGGTGCGGCATCGTCGGGTCGAGGGTTCGAACACAAATGTAGCCGACGAGGCCTTGGGGGAGGCGAGACAGAGGCACTGCCCTTGCCCCTTCAACTTCGATGACTGAGGCGAGCCGAAGGGACGAGAGCGCGATCGCGCATGGTCCTGCTTCGCCACCGGCGGGACCGATGCCCGTGATCTATGGAGAGCGGCGCCGGCGACCCATGGGGTGGCGCAGCAAAGACATTCTGCGCACGGCGGCGTTGGTGATCGCGATGTACGTCGTCGTTCGGATGCTGTGGTTCGCCAGCCCGCTGTTTCTCACCGCCTTTCTCGGAATTCTTTTTGGACTCGCCGTCTCCAGCGGCGTGGATCACCTGACG
Organism: Gemmatimonadaceae bacterium; assembly: GCA_035279645.1. GTDB lineage: Bacteria > Gemmatimonadota > Gemmatimonadetes > Gemmatimonadales > Gemmatimonadaceae > AG2. The sequence continues at coordinate 3,247 of DATEHJ010000513.1, read as the reverse complement.
CGCTGGCGCATTCCACGTGGGATCGGCGCCGCGCTCGTCGTCATCACCTTCATCGGTCTGCTCGTGGGATTCGGCGCATCGGTGGCGCCGATCATTCGCGCCCAATCGGTCGAGCTGCGACATCGACTCCCCGAATCAATCGATCGCCTCGAGGCGTGGGCGAATCGGCACAACGATGGCCTGATCGGCAGCATCTTCGGTCCGACAACCGGCATGCCGAAACCACGAGACACCGCCACATTGGGCGCCAAGGCTGCTCCGGCGAGCGCCGACACGACGACTGGGTCGCCGCTGCGTGAGCGAATCAGCAGGCAGCTGAGCGGCGCGACGCGGTATCTCTTTCCCTTTCTGTCGTCGACGCTCGCGGTGCTGGGCGGAGTTCTGATCATCATCTTTCTCGCCGTCTACATTGGTGCGGACCCAGATCTATATCATCGCGGGTTGATGCAGCTCTTTCCGCGTCGCGCGCGAAGTCGCGCTGGTGAGGTATTCTCCTCGATGGCGACGGTGTTGCGTCGTTGGCTCGTGACACAGCTCATCGCGATGGTCGCGATCGGCGCCGTCACGACCACCGTCTTGCTGTTGTTGGGCGTGAAGGCCGCGTTCGCTCTTGGCATACTCGCCGGGCTGCTCGAGTTCATTCCCACTGTCGGGCCGATTCTGAGCGCGCTCCCCGCGGTGGCTATGGGGTTCCTCGACTCTCCGGAGAAAGCGCTCTATGTGGCGATCGCATTCTGGGGAATTCAGTTCGCCGAAAATCATCTGCTCATTCCTTTGCTCATGAAAGGCGGTGTCAACGCGCCACCTGTGCTGACGATTCTGTCCCAGGCGTTGATGGCTTTACTCTTTGGCTTTCTCGGCTTGATGTGCGCCGTTCCCCTCTTGGCCGCGGCGATCGTTGCGGTGAGGATGCTCTATGTCGAGGGGGTCGTTGGTGAGGTCGCGGGAACGACTGAGGATTCGGCGCGAAGGGCTGCGTCCGCATGATCCCACTCGTTCGGCGCTTTCCCGCTCTTGCCGCGCTTCCGCGGGCGAGCCTCGGTCGATTTCCGACGCCGGTTCAACGGATGGATCTGCTCGCGCCGGGGCTGCTGTTCAAGCGCGAAGATCTGGTCGCTGACCCGTTAGGCGGAAACAAGGTTCGCGCTCTGGAATTTCTGCTCGGCGGCGTCAAATCCGGCGATCGCGTTGTCACCGTGGGCGCGGCGGGATCCACGCACGCACTCGCGACCGCGCTGTACGCACGACGCCTTGGCGCCCTCCCGCTGATCTATCGCTGGCCTCAGGAGATGAACGACGCGGCACGGCGGGTGTCGGAGCGAATCGCCGCCGAGACTAACGGCGCGTCGGTGCAGCGGACCCTCGTCGGCGCGTATGCACGAGCGCTTGTCGCGCGGCTTCACAGAGCTCGCTGGATTCCCGCCGGTGGCAGCACGCCACTCGGTGTGCTCGGCCAGGTGAATGCGGGACTGGAATTGGCGTCACAAGTGAGCGAAGGCTTATTGCCGCGGCCCGATCGTATCGTTCTTCCGCTCGGCACCGGCGGCACCGCGGCTGGTCTCGCGCTCGGCCTTGCGCTCACGAACATCGAGATCGCCGTGATCGGCGTACGGGTCGTGCCTCGAGTGGTCGCGAACGCCGCACATGTGCGTCGTCTCGTCGCGCGCACAGCGCGACTTATCGAACGGCTGACGGGCGAATCAGTCGCGCGTCCAGCTCCTGATTCCGTGCGCGTCGTTCACGACTACTTTGGCGGTGCCTATGGTCGAGTGACCGCCGCCGGTCGCGCGGTGGCTGCACGGTGCCTCGAACGTACGGGAATCGTCATCGATCCGACGTACGGAGCAAAGGCACTCGCCGCCGCGATCGCGATGAGCGAGCAGGAGGGTGGGACGACCGTCTTCTGGTTGTCGTTCGACGGCCGATGGCTCAAGGCCAAGCAGAGCGTCGACGTGTCCTCGGGTCTCGTTGCACTCACGTGAGGACCGTGCCATCGTTCGCGGTCCCTTCCGGCGACGGAGACATGGCTACGCTCCCCGAGGTGCGGTTCCACATTTACCCGACCGACTGCGACATGCTCGGGCATCTGAATCATGCGACGATGCTCAACTTTCTCGAGCGGGCGCGGTGGGCGCTCTTGGAACCGCAAATCGACATCAAGCGCTGGGCCAAACAGCCGGTGTTCTCCGTCGTGCGCCACGTCGACATCGACTATCTCGCGCAATCGCTGCCTGGTGAGGATTTGCTCATCAAGTCCGGGTTACTCGCGGTTCGCAACACGAGCTACATCGTGCGCCAGGAAGTGTACAAAGTCGGGCCGGAGCTGCTCGTCGCTCGCGCGAACATTGTGTTCGTCTCCGTCGGCCACGAAGGCCGCGCGGTACGTGTGCCTGACGAGTGGCGGAAAATGTTGCCATTGTGGCCCGACCCCGAGTGATGCGCGACCACGCGCCGCGATGATCGCGCAGATCGAGCACACATCCATCGGCTACGACGATGTCGGTCAGGGGCCGCCGGTGGTGTTCCTGCACGCGTTTCCGCTGAATCGCACCATGTGGTCGGCGCAGAAGAGCGCTCTCTCGGGACATCGGCGATGTATCACGATCGACATGCGCGGCTTTGGAGACTCGGCTGCCGAAGCCCCGCACGGCATGGATCGTTATGCAGACGATGTGGCAGGAATTCTCGAGGCCACGGGGACGGGGCGCGCCACGATTGTCGGGCTGTCGATGGGCGGATATATCGTGTTCGCGCTCTGGCGCCGCCATCCCGAGCTCGTGCGCGCGCTCGTCCTCGCCGACACGCGCGCTGGAGACGACGCGCCCGACACGCGTGAGCGTCGCCACGAATTGATCGCGCTGGCGCGCGGCGCCGGCGTCGCGGCCGTCGCCGATCGACAGATGATCGGACTACTTGGCAAGACGACGCGTGATCGACGCCCCGACGTCGTGAGTCTCGTGCATTCGATCGCGCTGAGCGGCAGCGTCGACGGTGTCGTCGGCGCGCTCGAAGCCATGCTCGCGCGACCCGACTCGACTTCGACGCTCTCGACGATCGACGTGCCGACGCTCGTGATCGCCGGCGAGGAGGACGTGCTGACGCCGCCGAAGGAAGCACGCGCGATGCACGCCGCAATTGCCGGCAGTCGACTCGAACTACTCGCGCACGCGGGCCACCTGAGCTGCGTCGAGCGACCGGCGGCATTCAACGCGGTGCTCACCGAGTTTCTGCGTGAGGTCGAGAGCGC
>DATEHJ010000512.1:0-2943 GCA_035279645.1 Gemmatimonadaceae bacterium | reverse complement strand
CTCCCGGTTTGCGCCCCGTCGCAAGACGGTGAGCGCGTGAGTTGGAATGTGTGGAGCATTCACCTGCTACCACGTTACCGGCGAGGTCCAGCCGCCGCTTCATTCCAACTCGCTTCGCTCGGGATGACAGCGGGGACAGATCCCTCGCTTCGCTCGGGATGACCAGCAGGCGCGATTAAGAGTTCTCAATGCGGTCGCAGAATCCGGTACCCGCCGCCAATCTACCAACGCCTACGGGTTAGGCACTGTACATCAGTTTGGCTTTGGTAGACAGCGACATGCATCGAACTCACATCCTGACAGCTCCGCGGCGAACGGGGCGAGCACTCGCGTTGCTCGCCGTCGCCGCATTCATCGCCGCCTGTAATAGTGGGAATCAAGGGCCCGACGTGGCTCAGGGTATCTCCGTCGTCAGCGGCAACGAACAATTCGCAACCGTCGGCACCCAGGCGGCAAATCCGCTCGTGGCGCTGGTCGTGGACCCGAGTGGTTCACCCTTCGCCGGTGCAACGGTGACCTGGAAGATTTCCGGCGGTGGCGGAACCGTAACCGATTCGACGTCCACCTCCGACGCCAACGGCTACGCGAGCATGACGTACACCGCCGGCGCGAACCCCGGTGTGGCAACCGTAGTCGCCACCGTCGCCCAGGTGTGGACGACCAACTTCACGATTCACATCGAGGCCACGTCGAACTCGGTGGTGCACAGCCGATGAAGAGCCTCTACGCCTTTCGCCTCGCGCTCTTCGCGATAGCCGTCGCCGCCGTGAGCGCATGCGGCGAGAGCAAGCTGGGTCCAAACGTGCCAGCCTCGGTGTCGCCGGCGTCGGGGGACAGCCAGACGATCCTGGTCGGCAACCACAGCTCGGCACCGCTCATCGCGGTCATCAAGAACTCGGACGGCTCGCCGCTGCCGAACATTCCCGTCAGATGGACGGTCACGTCGGGGGGTGGATCGCTGCTGACGTTGATCGACACCACCAACGCGAATGGCGAGGTGAGTACGACCTACCTCTCGCCCGCGGTCGCCGGGCCGGCGAAGGTGAACGCCGCGGCGTCCGGCCGGTCGACGGCGTTCCTCATAACCCTCGCGCCGGACACCGTCGGGACGCTCATCGCGTTCGAGGGTGACGGCGCCGCCGCGCTGGTCGGCTTTCAGCTGGCTCTCGTCGCGAAGGCCAGCGACCGCTTCGGCAACGCGATCAAAGGCGTGGACATCACCTGGGCCACAAACGGTGGGACACTCCAGCTTCCAACGGGCGTCACCGACTCGCTCGGCAGGGCGAGCAACACCATCACCGTCGGCCCGGATACGGGCAAGGTCGCGATAACCGCGGCGTCGCGCTTCAACACGATCACCTTCACCGTGCATTCGCTGCCGACGAATTGATTGCTTGGCGCGTGGCGCGTGGCGCGTCCGACCTCTATCGACCGAGCAACATCAGCGCTCGTCGTGGAGCCGCGACTTGATTCGGACCAGGGCTTCGCGCGCGAGACTGGCGGCGGAGCTCGCGGGATAGCGATCGATGAGCCGGCGCAACTCGACGAGCGCGCGACCCGGATCGCCTAACGGCCCGATGAGAAGGTCGACGAGCTGGTTCGTCGCGTAGATGTCGCGACCGGGAGGGACCAGCGGAGCGCGCTGCACCTCCCGAAAGAGCTCGGCGGCTCGAGGAGCATCCCCTTTCTGTCGATAGAGCTCCGCGGCTTTGATACGCGGCTCGATGGCGTGCGGCGACGCGGCGATGATCGTCTCGAATGACTCGAGGGCCTCGTCGAGCTTTCCCTGCATGACGAGAGACTGTTGATACGAGTATTGCTCCTCGTAGGGTGTGCTCGAGCCATTGACCGTCATCGCAGCCCACGATGCGCCGGCGAATCGACTGAGGAGCAGAGTCGCGCCCCCCGTCGCACAGGCGGTGGCGAGGGCGATCATGAAGGTCAGGAGCGAAAGGCCGCCCAACTCGAGCATCAGGACGCCGAAGGTGAGGCCGAATACCATCAGCCCGTACCCGAAGGCGCGCACGCGGTCCACTGCCGCGGGCCCATGCCGGTCGAAGAGTGTGCGCCGATACTCGGTCATGTCCGCGAACGACGGCGCCGGTCGCCCGTCCGTCACGCGACCCTGCAACCCTCCAAGCCCGCCCGCCCGAACCCGCTATCGACGCACAGACGGGCGACTAGAAAGAGGCCTGTCAGTCCGGCATATTTGTCTGTCAATATTTCCCGGACTGGGAGTCGCACGCATGGCCGACACCGCAACCATCGGGGCGCTCAAGCGCACGCCCTTTTACGACATACATCGCGCGCTCGGCGCGAAGATCGTTCCCTTCGCGGGCTACGAGATGCCGGTGCAATATCCCGGCGGGATTACCGCCGAGCACAAGGCAGTGCGGGAGCGCTGCGGCCTCTTCGATGTCTCGCACATGGGGGAGTTCATCGTTACCGGCTCTCAGGCAATCGACTTCGTGAGCTACGTGACGACGAATGACGTCGGCAAGCTGGCCATAGGTCAGGTGCACTACTCCACGATCCTCAACGACCGCGGGACGATCGAAGACGACTGCCTCGTGTATCGCTTCGCCGACCATCTCATGATGGTGGTGAACGCGTCGAACATCGAGAAAGACTTCGCGCATATCGCCCAACATTTGACCCGGTTCGACGCCCAGCTCGAGAATCGAAGCGACGAGATTTCGCTGCTCGCGCTTCAGGGGCCACAGGCCGCCGAGATTCTTCGCAATCTCACGCGCACGGATCTTACCAAGATCGCCTACTACCACTTTACCGAGGGCGAGGTTGCCGGCAGCCCGACGATCATCTCGCGCACCGGCTACACCGGTGAGGACGGGTTCGAGCTGTATTTCGACAATCGCTATGCCGTCGCGATCTGGGAGGCACTCACGGCCACGGGCCGGGTGACGCCGGCGGGACTCGGCGCCC
>DATEHJ010000511.1:0-2060 GCA_035279645.1 Gemmatimonadaceae bacterium | reverse complement strand
GCCTGGAGAAGTCGAGCGCCGGAATCGCGGTCGAGGTCGTGTGCCGGCTGCAAGCAGATATGCTCGTGGTGGAGATCAGCGACGACGGTGCGGCGCCCGACACGGCGACGATGCCAGAGGGCGTCGGACTGGGAAACACCCGAGCACGACTCGCCGAGCTCTACGGGAAGCGTGCGACCCTTTCGATCGCTCCACGCCACTCGCGTGGGATGTGCTTTACGCTGGCGATTCCGATCATGCCGACGATATGACGCGAGTGCTCATCGTCGACGACGAGCAAAGCGCCCGGCTGCGGTTGCGACAGCTCGTTCAGCGCTACGAGGACCTAGAGATTGTCGGGGAGTGCGACACCGCCGAGGCGGCGCGAGCGGAAATCGCACGACTCGTGCCCGACATCGTGTTCTTGGACATTCAGATGCCGGGCGAGTCGCCGATCGAAATGCTGCGTGCGCAGACGTTGGACCGAGGCAGGCCGGCCGTGATCTTCGTTACGGCGCACAGCACGTTTGGCGTCGACGCCTTCGACGTCGGTGCGGCGGACTATTTGCTCAAGCCGTTCACGGCGTCGCGATTTGCCAAGGCATTGAACCGGGCGCGCGAGCGACTCGTGGCGGGCGTGAGCGAGCGGCTTAGCGTACGTCAGACGGACGGACGCGCCGTTTCGCTGGTGCCGTCGGAAATCGTGTGGATCGAGGCGCAAGGCAACAATCTCACGCTGCACTTGCGTTCGGCAACCCTGAAGCTGCGGTCGACGTTAGCAAGTTTCTGCGAGCGAGTGCGCGATCGTGGATTCACGCGCATTCATCGTTCGTATGCAGTAAACGCTGCGCTCGTGCGTGAGTTGCAGCCGTGGTCGCACGGTGAATACGTCGTGATCATGGAGGATGGAACGCGGCTCAACTCGAGCCGCACGTTTCGGAAGAACGTGAGCTCGCTGCTCGGACTGGGCTAAACGCAGCCGTTCATCCCGGAATGCGTCCCTGTGGTCACGGGGGTCCTTGCGGCGAGCAACGGACTTCCGTACGATACAAGCGATGAAGAGTGCCCTTCTCACCGTGTTGACGATCTTTTTCGTTTCATTGGGGACTGGTATCGCCGGAGCGACAGAACCGTCGGGAATGTATCTTGCCGTGATGACGAAGCACGCAATCGGCTCGGATACATCGCTGTCCGACCCTGACTGGAGCCGCGGGATCATCACCGACGGGACGCGACCGTTCGAAGACATCACCACGCGATCGGCCGCTCCGTTGGGAACCGCGGCGTACGTGCTGTATGACGAGCGGAACCTTTACGTCGCGTTCAAGGCACAGCAGCCGGGCGTTCCCATCGTCGCGAATCAAACGACCAACAACGTCGGATTCGGGCTCGACGACTTCATCGGCGTCGGCATCGACACCAGCGGCAACGGCTCGACCGTTTACTATTTCGAGACGACTCCCCGCGGAACGCGTTACCAACAAGCCAGCGAGAGCACGCGATACTCGCCCTTGTGGCACGCAGTAGCGCGGGTCGATAGAGGGGCGTGGACCGCCGTGATGACGATTCCGCTCAACGCGCTTCATCGCAGCGGCGCGTCGACACAGACGTGGCGCTTCAACTTCGTGCGCGGTATTGCGGTGAGCGGCGAGCACTATACCTGGGCGTTCGACGGGACGATGCGAGATGCGGCGATTCCGCAATGGCCGCAGTTCAGCGACGCGCAGTTTTGGCCGCGGATCTCCGGCGCAGTCGGAAATGGTCACTCGGGACAGAGTTTTCGCGAGCGGACTCGAGCGGACGTCTATGCGCTCGGGAGCGGCGGCGGCGATCGGAACCTCTTCGCGCAGGCGAACGGCACGTTTGCGGCGGAGCGCGTGCGACCGCTGGGAATCGATTTTGGCTACGCTTTGACCGACACGGTCCACTTCGTCGCGACCGTCAACCCAGATTTCTCGAACGTGGAAGTCGATCAGCAGACCATCGCGCCTCAGGAGTTCAAACGCCCACTTCAGGAGTACCGCCCGTTTTTCGCGCAGGGTGCGGCATTTCTGACCCCCAGCTCGCCGTCGGCGGGCGTG
>DATEHJ010000510.1:0-8150 GCA_035279645.1 Gemmatimonadaceae bacterium | reverse complement strand
ATTCACGCAAATCCTTGGCGAGGCGAAGACAGTCGTCTGGAACGGACCGATGGGCGTGTTCGAGAAGCCGCCTTTCGACGCGGGGACGCGAGCGATCGCGCAAGCGATGGCGCGCGCAACTCGCGGCGGCGCGACGACGGTTGTCGGCGGCGGCGACTCGGCGGCAGCGGTCGCCGAGCTCGGGCTGGAGAGCGCGATGAACCACGTGTCGACGGGTGGTGGTGCATCACTCGAGCTGCTGGAGGGCAAGACGCTGCCCGGAGTCGCAGCGCTCGATGATCGGTCCGGTGGCGGGGGCACGCGCGCCGCATGAAACGTCCGGTCTTTTTCGCCAATTGGAAAATGAATCACGGGCCCACCGAGGCCCGTGCTTACATGGCGGCATTTCTCCGCTTCTTCGCGCCTCACGAGGATCGCACTGTCGCCTTGTTTCCGCCCGCCCTCTCGCTCACAACAGTTCGTGACGCGCGTGCCGACCGAAGGGACATACTGCTCGGCGTTCAGAACATTCACTCTCAGGAGAAGGGCGCCTTCACCGGCGAGAATTCGGCGCCAATGGCGCGTGACGCGGGCGCACAACTCGCTCTCGTCGGCCATTCAGAGCGTCGACACGTGTTCGGCGAGACCGACGCGGAGTGTGCGAGAAAGACGGTGATCGCGGCGAAGTTTGGCTTGATACCGGTGCTCTGCGTTGGCGAGACGCTCGCTCAGCGAGAAATGGGGGATGCCGAGCGTGTCGTCGTCGAACAGTTGCAGGCAGTGTTCGATGAAATTCAGCCAGACGCAGACACGCAGATCGCCATCGCGTATGAACCCGTCTGGGCGATCGGCACCGGACGCAGCGCGACGCCCGCGGACGCGTCTGCCATGCACGCCGTGATCCGGGCGAAGTTGAGCGAGCATCCGCGGATGAATCCGGACCGCATCCCGATTCTCTATGGGGGCAGCGTCAATCGTGGGAACGCGAAGTCGCTGCTCGACGCTGACGGGGTGGATGGACTGCTGGTTGGGGGCGCCTGTCTCGACCCCGAAGGGTGGGCGGAGATATGCCGCACTTGACTCACGGTGCTAAGTCGCGAGATATTTGTAGCTTACACCGCCTACCCAAGTCCTAAGCCCCGCACAAATGCTGTACACGCTTTTGATTGTCCTGCTCACGATCGACAGTGTCGTCCTGATCATCGCCATCCTGCTTCAGAGCGGGCAGGGTCAAGGTCTCGCCGCAACCTTCGGTGGTGTGAGCAGTTCGGCGAGCTCACTCTTCGGCACACGTCAAACGGGGAATCTTCTGACGAAGGCGAGTTGGTGGTGCGGGGGATTGTTTCTCTTCTTCGCGTTCCTCCTTTCGCTCGCATCGTCGCGCAGTCGGGCTCCACGATCGGTTCTCGATCAGGCCTTCCCGAACGCGCCAGCCCCTGCAGCTCCCGCCAATCCGAATGCAGGCACCAAGGCTCCTGTGCCTCTGACGCCGGCGCCGACCCCGCAGCCTTCTCCCGCAACACCGAACCAGGGAACGAAGGCACCGGCCAAGACGCCATAACGAGTGAATTGTCAGTGAGCCATCGCTCCGAAGCACCAGGGTTCCTTCTCCTCGAAGACGGGACCCTTTTTCATGGTGCCATCTCGGCGTCCGCCCAGCAGGCCGTCGCCGAAGTCGTGTTCACCACGAACATGAGCGGCTACCAGGAGGTCTTCACCGATCCGTCGTACCGAGGACAGATCGTCGTAATGACCGCGCCGATGGTCGGCAACTACGGAGTGAACAACGAGGATCCCGAGTCGAGTCAGCCGCAGATTGCCGGCGTCGTTATGCGCGAACTGTCGAAGAACTACTCGAGCTGGAGGGCCGAGGGCGATCTCGGCGATTGGCTTCGAGACAAGCAGATTCCCGTGCTCGAAGGCGTGGACACGCGCCGTCTCACGAAGCACTTGCGCACGGTTGGCGTCATGCGCGGCGTGATCGGCGCGGGCGATACGCCGAGGGAGGATGCAAGGGCGGCGCTCGAGGCGTGTCCGTCGATGGAGGGACTTGACCTCGCATCGCGTGTGTCGACGCGTGAGCCGTACGTGTGGGGCGATCCGCAGGCTCCCTGGCACATCGTGGCGTACGACTACGGGATCAAGCGCAATATCTTGCGTCTATTCAGCGATCACGGGTGTCGCGTAACGGTAGTGCCTGCCGCGACCTCCGCTGACGCGGCTCTAGAGCTCGAGCCGGACGGAGTTTTCCTTTCGAATGGCCCAGGGGATCCGGAGGCCGTGGCTTACGCGCCCGGAATTGTACGGGCGATTGCGTCTCGCGCGGTGCCGCTGTTCGGGATCTGCTTGGGACATCAGATCATCGGCCTGACGTACGGTGGGCACACCGTCAAAATGCCGTACGGCCACCGTGGCGGGAACCATCCGGTGCGCGATATCGAGTCAGGACGGGTGCTCATCACCTCACAAAACCATGGGTTCGCTGTCGAGGGGGGCGACGAGGGGATCAAAGGGGTCGCACAGCTCGAGGTTACCCATGTCAACCTGAATGACGGCACCGTAGAGGGCCTCAGGCATCGCGAGCTGCCAATTTTTGCCGTGCAATATCACCCCGAGGCCGCTCCGGGTCCGCACGACGGCCGGCCGCTCTTCAATCAATTTCTCGACGTGGTCAGAAAGCAGACGGCTCGAAGTGGTACAAACTCTTGACACACAAGAGTTAACGGCGGTAAGTTCGGCAAGCGTCCGCGGCTGAACGGCGCGCTCACACGAGGCACATTCATGACCAAAGCTGACCTGGTCGAGAGAGTCACGGAACAGATCTCCCGGACTGCGGGTCCGATGATTTCGAAGAAGGACTGCGCGCGCGTCGTCGATGCCTTTCTTGAGGCGATCAAAGAGGCGCTGCAGAACCAGAAGAACATCGAGGTCCGCGGATTCGGCACGTTCAAGATTCGCCACCGAAAGACACGAATGGCGCGAAATCCGCGCACGGGCTCGCCCGTCGAGGTTTCGGCGCGTCCAGTTCCGGTGTTCAAGCCATCGAAGGAGCTTCGTGCGATGGTAGCCGGCGTGGAGGAAGGAGACATCGAAGACGAAGCAGAAGAAATGGCGCAGTGAGTTGTGCGACTTCGATTTGAGCCCGGCGCTTGCGCCGGGCTTTTTGTTTCGATGCTTTCCAGTTGTGCGGTCGGGCCATAGGATGTAACGACATGACAGTCACGGTTCTTCTGTTCGCCTCGTATGCCGATGCCGTCGGTAGATCTGAAATTGAGATCGACGTCGAGTTCGGTGCGACCGTGAAAGATGTCATCGAGCACGTTCGCAAGTTGGGCGACGCCACGCGGTTGCCCGAGGCGCCGATGGTGGCGGTGAATGAGCAGTATGCCTCACGCGATCACGAACTGCGCGCCGGCGACGAGGTCGCTCTCATACCGCCTGTGGCAGGAGGCTGAGGTGTACTCGGCGATTGTCGAACGACCGATCGATTCCAATTCGATCATCGAGCGCGTGAGTCGAGGCTCAAACGGCGCTGTGGTGCTGTTCCTCGGCACGGTGCGCGAAGTGAATGACGGGCGCGAGGTGACTGGCATCGAGTACACGGCGTATCGCTCGATGGCGGCGCGCGTGTTGTCGACGATCGTCGAAGAGGCGGCCGCACTCGCGGACAGCAACGACGTCGCCGTAGAGCATCGTCTTGGTGAGCTCGAGGTCGGCGAGTGCAGCGTCGCGGTCGCTGTCGCTCATCCGCATCGGACGCGCGCGTTCGAGGCGGCGCGCTATGTGATCGAGGAGCTCAAGCAGCGCGTCCCGATCTGGAAGCGTGAGCACTACGTAGACGGCACTCGAGAGTGGGTTCGCCCTACGAGCCATGACGCGAATGATTTCGTCGACGCTCGAGAGGGAGGCGGACGGTGAGCGCCGCGTTGCGCGATCAATTCGGCCGGAGCATTGAGTATCTTCGAATCTCCGTCACCGATCGCTGCAATTTTCGTTGCCTGTATTGCATGCCGGTCGAGGGCCTCACTTGGCTGCCGAAGAGCGATATTCTCAGCTACGAGGAGATAACGAGCGTCGTCGAGCAACTCGCGCCACTCGGCTTGCGTCGCCTCCGTATAACGGGAGGGGAGCCGACGATTCGCCCCGCGCTGGCACACTTGATCGAGATGCTGCGCGCGATTCCCGAGGTGGACGACATCGCGCTCTCGACGAACGGCGTGCGCTTGCCGGAGCTCGCCGCGCCATTGCGGAACGCGGGACTGGACCGCGTGAACATCAGCGCGGACAGTCTGCGCCGCGAACGGATCACGTCGATCGCGCGTCGCGACCTCGGATTCGATCCAATCACCGCCGCGACCGCCGCGGAAGCGGTGGGTATCGCGCCGATCAAATTGAACATGGTCGTGATGCGCGGAATCAACGACGACGAGATCGCCGATTTTGCTCGCCTTACGCTCGACCATCCGTGGCACGTGCGGTTCATCGAGCTGATGCCGGTTGGCGGGCTGCGCGAGCTCACCGCCGAGCACATCGTGCCGAGCGACGAAGTGCTCGACCGAGCGTCGGTGCTCGGTGCACTCGCGGCTGGTGGCGGACCGCCACGCGGCAACGGGCCCGCGGCGTACTACCACTTTGCCGGCGCCCCCGGGTCGATTGGCGTAATCACGCCGATGACGCACACGTACTGCGGCTCGTGCAATCGCGTGCGGCTCACCGCCGACGGTCGCTTGCGCACGTGCCTGTTCGGCGATCACGAAGTCGATCTCCGCACGCCGCTCCGCTCGGGAGGAACGCTCGAGCCCTACTTCCGTCGCGCGCTCGCCGAGAAGCCGAAGGAACACGCGCTGTTGCAGTTGCGGATCGGAGGTCTGCGAGCGTTGTCGCAAATAGGCGGATAGCGAAGCGGTCATCCCGAGCGCAGCGAGGGATCTGCACTTTATTGCATAAGTGCAGATGCCGCGTCGCTTCGCTCCTCGGAATACCAAGAGCTTCGCTCCGCGCCGTTCATCGAATAGGTTTCGTTCGCACGACCTATTCACTTCACTAACATCCGAACATGGTCAACAAGATTACGGTTGTCGGCGCCGGGAACGTCGGCGCGACGACCGCGCAACGAATTGCGGAGAAGGAGCTCGCGCGCACCGTGGTCATGGTCGACGTCGTCGAGGGAGTTCCGCAGGGAAAGGGGCTGGATCAGTGGCAGTCCGCGCCAATCGAGGGATTCGACTCGCGCGTCATCGGTACGAACGGCTACGATGAAACTGGCGGCTCCGACGTCGTCGTGATCACCGCCGGCATCGCGCGCAAGCCTGGGATGTCTCGTGATGATTTACTAAACACGAACGCGGGCATCGTCAAGGACGTCTCGGAGCAGATCAAGCGCAGCTCGCCCAACGCGATCATCATCGTCGTCTCCAATCCGCTCGACGTGATGTGTTACGTGGCGAAGCAGGTTACCGGGTTCCCGCGCGAGCGCGTCATCGGCATGGCGGGGGTACTCGACACGGCGCGCTATCGCGCATTTCTCGCCGAGGCGCTCGACCTCTCCGTGCGTGACATTCAAGCGATGGTGCTCGGCGGTCACGGCGACACGATGGTCCCCCTGATCAGCTATACCACGGTGAGCGGCATACCGGTTACCCAACTTCTCGAGCGATCGCAGCTGGACGCCATTGTCGATCGCACGCGCAACGGCGGCGCCGAGATCGTGAAGTATCTCAAGACCGGCTCCGCCTACTATGCGCCCTCGTCAGGCGCGGTGCAGATGGTCGAGGCGATCGTGAACGACCAGAAGCGCGTCTTGCCCTGTGCGGCGTGGCTCGAAGGAGAGTATGGCATGAACGGATTGTACCTTGGCGTGCCGTGCAAGCTCGGGCGCCGCGGTCTCGAGCGCGTACTCGAGGTGCAGCTCACCGCCGACGAGCGTACGGCGCTCGCCAAGAGTGCCGACGCCGTTCGAGAGCCGATGAAAGCCGTGAAGCTCTGACGCTCGCGAACGGCGCTGTCGATGTGGGTCGCTCAGTTCTATCGCTCGACGATCGGAAAAAAGATCATCATGGCCGTCACGGGGCTGATTGGCATCGCCTTCGTGATTGGTCACATGGCGGGCAACCTTCAGGCGTTCATCGGTCGTGACAAGCTGAACGCCTACGGCGCACTGTTGCACGGACCACTTGGCGAGCTGCTGTGGATCGTGCGCGCGACGCTGATCGTCGCCGTGGTGTTGCATGTGCTCATGGCGTATCAGTTGACCGTGCGCGCGCGCGCCGCGCGACCGGTGGGTTATCGATTGCGCCAGCCACAAGTGTCGACCTGGGCGTCGCGGACGATCCGTTGGGGCGGCGTGCTGCTCCTCGTCTTCATCGTGCTACACATCCTGCATTTCACGACAGGGCAGCTGGACCCGGCGCGCGTGCACGCTCAGCTCGACGCGGCGGGGCGTCGCGATGTGTACGGGAATCTCGTCGCCAGCTTTCGCATCTGGTGGGTGTCAGCGTTCTACCTACTCGCGATGATCTTTCTCGGCCTCCACCTGTATCACGGCGCTTGGAGCTCGGTGCGCACGTTAGGCTACGCCAAGACGTCGCCGCATCCACTGCACCGGCGCATCGCACTCGTCGTCGCGGCTGTTGTGTGGCTCGGCTTCACCATCGTACCGCTCGGCGTGCTCGCGGGCATCATTCACTGACATGGAACTTCGCGCGGGTATTCCTTCGGGACCGATCGAGCGCAAGTGGGAGAAGCACTGCTTCGATATGAAGCTGGTGAATCCCGCGAACAAGCGACGGTACTCGGTAATCGTGGTTGGCACTGGGCTCGCCGGCGGGGCCGCCGCCGCGTCACTCAGCGAGCTGGGCTACCGCGTGAAAGCGTTTTGCTTTCAGGATTCGCCGCGGCGCGCGCACAGCATTGCGGCACAGGGCGGCATCAACGCCGCGAAGGATTACCAGAATGACGGCGACAGCATCTACCGTCTCTTCTACGACACGATCAAGGGCGGCGACTTCCGCGCGCGCGAGGCGAACGTCTATCGATTGGCGGAGTTGAGCGTTCGCATAATCGATCAATGCGTCGCGCAGGGCGTACCGTTCGCGCGCGAATACGGGGGCCTGCTCGCCAATCGCTCGTTCGGCGGCGCGCAGGTGTCACGCACTTTTTACGCGCGAGGCCAGACGGGGCAGCAGCTGCTGCTCGGTTGCTATCAGGCGCTGGAGAAGGAGATCGCGAAGGGAAACGTCACGATGTATCCGCGCACGGAGATGCTCGACGTCGTCATCGTGAACGGCAGAGCGCGCGGGATCGTCGTGCGGAACATGGTCACGGGCGCCATCGAGGCACACCTCGCCGACGCCGTGATTCTCGGAACGGGTGGCTACGGCAACGTCTACTACTTGTCGACGAACGCCAAAGGCTCGAACGCGACGGCGATCTGGCGTGCCTACCGTCGCGGCGCGGCGTTCGCCAATCCGTGCTACACGCAGATTCACCCGACCTGCATCCCCGTGGCCGGCGACTATCAGTCGAAGCTCACGCTCATGAGCGAATCGCTGCGCAACGACGGACGCGTCTGGGTGCCGAAACGCGGTGGGGACGAGCGGCCGCCGAATGCGATTCCCGAGGCGGAGCGGGACTACTATCTCGAGCGAAAGTATCCGAGCTATGGCAACCTCTCGCCGCGCGACATCGCGTCGCGAGCCGCGAAAGAGGTGTGCGACGAAGGGCGCGGCGTCGGGCCCGGCGGTCGCGGGGTCTACCTCGACTTCTCCGACGCCATCAAGCGACTCGGCGCCGATCGCATTGCCGAGCGATACGGAAACTTGTTCGAGATGTACGAGCGCATCACCGACGAGAATCCGTACGACGTGCCGATGCGCATCTATCCCGCGGTGCACTACACCATGGGCGGGCTGTGGGTCGACTACAACCTCATGAGCACCATCGCCGGGTTGCACGTCATCGGCGAAGCCAATTTCTCGGACCATGGCGCCAATCGTCTTGGCGCGAGCGCGCTCATGCAGGGTCTCGCCGACGGTTATTTCGTGATTCCGCTGACGATCGGTGACTACTTGGCGACGCACCGCCCCGAGCCGATCACCGCAGAACACGAGGAGGTCCGTGCGACGGTGGAGGATGTCCGGGCGCGCACCAACAGCCTAACGTCGATCAAGGGC
>DATEHJ010000509.1:0-2800 GCA_035279645.1 Gemmatimonadaceae bacterium | reverse complement strand
TGATGTATCAAGCGACCGGCGACGGGCGGTTCAAGCAACGCGCGGACTATCTCGTCGCCGAGCTGGCGGAGGTGCAGAAGAAGCAACAAGATGGATACTTGAGCGCGCTCGAAGGGGGACGCGAGGCGTTTGCGCGTTTGTCCCACGGCGAGATCAAATCGGCGGCGTTCGATCTCAACGGCCTCTGGTCTCCCTGGTACACACTGCACAAGACCTTCGCGGGGCTGCGCGACGCCTATCGCCACGCCAACAACCGCACGGCGCTCGAGGTCGAGACGCGATTCGCCGAGTGGGCCAGAGGCGTACTTGCTCCACTCAATGACGAACAAGTCGCGCGAATGCTCAACACCGAGCATGGCGGGATGAACGAGGTGCTCGCCGACCTTTACGTCGACACCGGAGACGCTCGCTGGCTCGCGCTCTCACGGCGTTTCGAGCATCACGCCTTCACCGATGCGCTGGCACGCGGTCAGGACAATCTTCCTGGCAAGCACGTCAACTGTCAGATCCCGAAGTTGATCGGCTCGGCGGCGCGCTACGAGTACACCGGCGATGCCGCCGATCTGATGACGGCGTCATTCTTCTGGGATCGTGTCGCGCAGCATCATAGCTACGCGACCGGAGGGCAGGGCCTCGATGAGTATTTCGGCTATCCCGACCGATTGAGCCAGCGCGTCGACGGGCGAGCCGCCGAGAGCTGCTGTGTTTACAACATGCTCAAGCTCACGCGGCGGCTCTTCTCCTTGCGGCCGGACGCGTTCTACGCCGACTATCACGAGCGGATGCTGTTCAACCACGCGCTCGCATCGTTCGATCCGGATCGGGTCCGCATGTCGTACATGGTTCCGGTGGGCCGCGCCGAGGAGCAGGAGTATCAGGACATGCTCGAGGACTTCACCTGCTGCGTCGGCACGGGGATGGAGAACCACGCTCTGCACGGCGACGGCATCTACTACGAGTCTGCCGACACGGTGTGGGCGAATCTGTTCGCACCATCGACGGCCGAGCTACGAAATGGTGTGCGGCTCGCGATGGACAGTGACTTCCCCGACGGCGATCACGCGAAAGTCACGATCAGCGGGCATGCGGCACATCCCTTTGCCTTGGCGATTCGACGCCCCGGTTGGGCGGGGGACGGCTTCGCGGTGACGGTGAACGGCGAGCGAATCGATGTACCGACCATCGCGAGCCTGCGACCAGGCGGCGCCGGGGGACGCGACCTGGGGCTGGACGAGGGAATGCTGCCACCGAGCTCGTTCGTGACGATCGAGCGCGCGTGGAAGGCGGGGGACGTCGTCGACCTAACGATTCCGAAGACGTTGCGTCTCGAGCCGACCGATGACCCTCGTGTGGCGGCGATCATCTGGGGCCCGCTCGTGCTGGCGGGCGACCTGGGCCCGCGGCGCGAGCGCGCAGAACGGAGGGAGACTCCGACGCCGACGTCGTACTCGCTCGTCGCGTTCGGCCGTCCACTGAACGAGTGGGTGGTGCCGGCGGCCGAGCGCACCGGCGACTTCACGGCCCGCGGAGTGGCGCGCGCCCTCTCGAAGCCGAACGATCCCGCGGGTGACCTGTCGCTTGCGCCCTTCTATCGCACGCAGGAGCGGACGTACAGCGTGTACTTCGACGTGCTCACGCCCGTCGAGTTCGACGCGCAGGTCGCCGCCCGCGCCGCTGTCGCCGAGCGCCAGCATCGCCTCGAGCTCGCCACGGTCACCCTCGCGCAACCCGGCAACGCGGCCGATGAGCAGAAGTTCAAGTATCAGAGCGAGCCCGCCGATCGCGTGGTGACGCGAACCGACGGCCGCACTGGCCGCGGCGGCACGGGCTGGTTCTCCTTCGATCTTCCGCTCGAATCCGCCGCCGAGTCGGCGTTGGTGGTGACCTATCACAACGATTTGGGGCTGCCGTTTCTAGCGAACTTCGAGATTCAGGTGGATGGATCGCACCTCGCTCGCTACCAGCCCAATCACTCGGCCACCGCTTTTTGGGATGACACGTACGCGCTCCCTCCCGCGATGATAGCCGGCAAGAGCAAGATCACTGTTCGCTTCCAGGCTGGCAGCGATTCGCGAATAGCACCGGTTTACGGCGTCAGAATCACAAGAGTGAGAGTTGCGTGAGCTCGAGCCGGTTGATTTCTAGAAGCCTTGTCTTCTTACCGGCGCTTGCCCACGTCGCCGCGGCACAAGCCCCGACCGCTAGCCTCACGCAGGGCCTCGCTACTGCAGATTCGATCATCGCGGCCGCGATCGAGCACACCATTCCGGGCGCCGTGCTCGTCGTCTCGCAGAATGGCCAGGTCATTCACGAGCGCGCCTTCGGGTGGGCGGAGCTGAATGACTTCCAGGGGCGCCGGCTCGCTCAGCCGCGCCCGATGCACACGTCGACGATGTTCGATCTTGCCTCGGTCACCAAGGTGATGGCGACGACGATGGCGGTCATGATGCTCGTGAGCCAGAACCGCATCGACGTCGAATCGCCGGTCTATCGCTATCTGCCTGACTTTCGCGGACCGCACCTCGACAGCATAAGAGTTAGGCATTTACTGCAGCATTCGGCTGGACTGGTTCAATGGCAACCGCTGTACTATCACGCGTCGAACGAGCACGCAACGTACGACGTCATCCGCCACATGCCGCTCCAATGGGGCGTTGGCGAGGGACGCCATTACAGCGACCTCGGATTCATGCTCCTCGGCGACATCGTCGAGCATGTCACCGGCCAGCCGCTCGACAAGTATCTCGCCGAGTCGCTGTACACACCACTCGGACTGCGCTCGACGACATTCGTACCGAAG
>DATEHJ010000508.1:0-2905 GCA_035279645.1 Gemmatimonadaceae bacterium | reverse complement strand
GATCCCAATCGCCTCCGCCCTGCAGCGGCCAGGGATCGTCCTTGGTGAGCGGACGCTGACGCGTCGGTCGCATCGCGATCGTCAACGACGCGTTGCCAGCGCAATCGGTGAGCTCTACACGGATCCGTCGCGCAAGCTCGGCGAGGTTCACGGGGGCGCTGTAGAGCAGCTGAGCCTTGCCGTCGTAACGAAGCTGATCGTTAGATCTCGCGTAGTAGTCGCGATACGAGCGTACAAGAAGTCGTGGCCCGGGAACGCGGAAGGAGAATCGATAGGGCGCGGCGAGCTTGCTGCCGTCGATCGCGCTGAAGCCCGTGTCGATCGTGACGACGAATCTCGCGCCAGGAGGCAGCGGCTCGTCCGGAACGAAGCGAATCGTGATCGGATCGCGCCACGCGACCTTACCGGCTGTTGCCGGCGCGATGTGAAAGATGCGCGCGGCGTCCGTCGTTGCATCGAGTCGTCCCGCGACGGGCCGGTCGAAGGTGACGGTTACGATGTTGCTCGGACTCGAGGTATCGCCCGGCGTGTGTCGCAGGACGTGAAGCGAATCTTCCTGGGCATGAAGCGGCGCAGGCGCAAGCGCGACGACAGCGAGCAGTCGAAGGAGATGCCGTGTCATTACTTTGTCAACACGGTCATGCCGCGCCCCCGTCACATCTCTGCGCCGTTGAGGACAGATTGACCGCCTAACTAGGTCAGAGATTGCTCAAGTCAGAGCTACATCAACAATGGACGAAGACGAGACCATTCCACCGTTTGTCGTAGAGTTACGAATAGGATACCTTCTAACCGTCTCGACGCCTCCACTGGCTCATGAAGTTCTACAGCGCTCGCCTTCTGTACATCATTCTGATCGATCGACAGCCGCGGCGTCGGAACGAGCACGACGAAACCGTCGTCCTCTTTCGCGCGCGCGACTTCGAACACGCCTTCACGCGCGCCCTCGAGTTGGGCCGCGCCGCCGAGACGCAGTACCTGAACGCCTACGGCCAGGCCGTCCGCTGGGCGCTGGTGGAAGTCGTGACGCTCGACTGCGTCGGAGGTCGAGTCGACGGGCGGGAGGTCGCGTCGAAACTCCATGCGCGTACCGCATCAAAGCCGGTGGCGTTCAACTCCCGCTTTCGCCCCGAGCGCTCACGACCGAACTCGAGCTTCTAAGCCTGTGAGCCGCGAACGTGACTTCTTGCCGCCGGGTCTCGCGAAAGCCGCCCAAGCGCCGGCGATGCTCGCGACGCTGGAGCGGTTACTCGCGGAGCACTGGGACCCGGACCAAACGATCCGTGGCGCGCTCGCAATGCGGCCACTCGGTCCGGACGCCACGCGTCCGCGCGACCTGGGCGGCGTCGCTGCCGAGGTTGCGGGCATTCTCAGTAGTGGTGGCAGCGAGGCCGACGTGAGCGGCTATCTCAAGCGAGAGGAGCTCGCCTTATTTGGAGTAGTGACGGATGAGATGCTCAAAGCTCTGCGTCGGGAGCGACGCGAGTTTGTTCGCGGCGCATTGTGGCGCGCCGTGCGCGGCATCCCGCGGCCAGGTGATCTCCCTGGTGCTGAAGAAGACGCGGCCATCTAACGAAGCACTGCTCGCAGGCTGGCGATCGTGCCAAAGCCTTGCGGGTGAGTGGCTGGTGAGCATATGCTAACCGACTCGTTACCGCGCGCACATCATCGCTCGCTGCACTCCGGCCGTTAGACCGCAGGGGGAGAAAGATCCTCAAAATGACGAACGAGAAGGCGCGCGGGACATCCGTCTGGGTCTGGCTGTGGATTCTGCCCTATCTTGGCTCCGCCGCCTTGGCGTTACGGCTCGTCTATGAGCAGACGATTTTGTCCTGGTCGTCCGGGCCGCAAATGGTGGGATTCGCGCTCGCGCACAGCGAGATTGTCGGCCCAGCCATCTTTCTCGCGACAGCGGCATTGACGCTCTGGTGTGCCGTCGCGGGCGCTTATTTTCTATGGGCGCGATTTGCCTCGTCGCCCCGCGCAACGAGCCCACTTGGCCGGTTGTTGCGCGTCAGCTTTCTGACGTTGGCGCTGATCGCGATCCCCGAAAGGATTTGGCGATTCACGATGGTCGCCACCATCGGTCCAGGAAGCAATGGCGCTGAATGGCTCAGTTACGCCGCGGCCGTTGGTGATCTTGCAACGGTTCGCGTTCTTCTGTCACGAGGCGTTCCGGTTGATGTTCGAAATCACGACGGTGCCACGGCGCTGATTGGAACCGGGGTCGAAGGACAGATGCGAGTTGCCGAGTACTTGCTCGCGCACGGTGCCGATCCAAACGCCCGCACGGCTCTGGGCACGACCAGTCTTTCTGCCGCCGCTGAAATGGGCCATCTCGAGGTAGCGGAACTACTCGTGCACCACGGCGCAGCGTTTCCGTGTACCGGTTCAGCCTTGGTGTCGACCAACGCAAGTATCGCCGCTCGCGGCGACGAGTTCCACATCTTTGCGTCATCGGATAGCTCTCGTCGGCGCTCGGCAGCCAAAACCGACAGTGTTCTCGCGCGATGGGCAACTACGTTTGACAAACACCCACCGAGTTGCGGCTCGTGACCGCAGCGAATCCCTAACCTGATCGGGCTATTGACTGCTCGGCGAGCTTGGACGAGCTAGGCTGCGGTCCAACGAGCGCTGAAGTTGGCACACCATTTAAGGATTGCGCATGTTCGGCATGCGCTTTTATTGGCTCGCTTGCAACTTAGCTTGGGCGTTAGGCGCACCAATTTGCTATGAACTTTTTCCTGAGCGGTGAACTAGACGCCGACGTCGGTGAACTGTGGCGCGACGTGGCCAAGCCACTCGAGAAGCAACTCAATGAGGCGCTCGGCGATCGTGACTATGGCCCCGCACTCAAGAGTATAGGACTCATCCCCATGATTCTTCGGGCCGAGTTTCTGTTCGG
>DATEHJ010000507.1:0-4188 GCA_035279645.1 Gemmatimonadaceae bacterium | reverse complement strand
GAGTTGGCAGCCCTCGCCGCCTTCAGCTACTGGGCAGCGCGCGTCGACGCGCCGCACGCCGCCCGCATTGCCCTCGCTATCCTCGCTCCGATTCTCGTCGCCATCTTCTGGGGGCTCTTCGTCTCGCCCAAGGCGCGCTTCTCCTCTGGGCGCATCGGCCAAGTGTGGCTGGGCCTCCTCGTCTTTCTCTTCGCGGCCGCCGCGCTCGTCACGCGTGGCGAGCCCGCGCTCGGTGTGGCGTTCGCGGCGATCGCGGCGGTGAGCTCTGCGCTCTTGTACGCATTGCCGCAGTAGCACTGGCGGCCGGGCATCCTCACGAACGCTGACGCTGCGACTCACGGGCCGGCAATTTGAAGAATCGTCGCTCAGCATGACGGGTATGAGTGGCATGCCCTTGAGCTTCCCTCGCCTGCTCGCCCTCCTGATTCTCGCACCGCCGCTGTCGTCCTGCTCGCTGATAACTTGGGACTGCGGCACACCGACCACGCGCGAGTCGCTCGCCGAGGGCGTGTCGCGATCGAACGTCGACACCCTCGGCCTGGATGGTGTCGCATCGATCTACGAGGAGCGTGGCGGCGATAGAGGCTACATCCATCAAGCCGTGGTGACACTCGAAGCACCCAATGCCGTCCACTACGACACAGTGCCGGACTTTCTGCGCGCGCACGTAACCGGGGCGAGTCTCGAGCTGGCCTCCGGTCAGAGCCTGTTGCGCGTGGCGATGACGAACAACTCGTCGTTCGCGAACGGGCCGCCGGTGCTGGCCGCGATAGCCGTCAACGACATGGAGCAATCCCAATTCAACAGCCTTCGCGCGCATCTGCTCGCGAACGAGCTGTGGATTGCCATCGAGAGCGATTCGGCCGTGCGGTTCCCGCGTACCCAGCTCCGGGTCACATCGAGCCACGACTGGCAGAAGAACCCGTGTCCCTGATGCTTCGCAGCCAAGCACCTCAGCACCGCCTCCATCACCGGGTTGCATGATTCTCCGCGTCGAAGATCGACTTGCCATCCACGAGCTCATTGCCTTACACGGCCATCTGATGGACCATGGCGAGCTTCAGCGGCTGGATGAGCTCTTCACTCGCGACGTCGTGTACGATCTGCGCGACTTCGGCCGCGGTGAGCTCCGCGGCATCGACGCGATCGCCGACGCTGCGCTCGCCCTCGGCGACGGCAACCCGCTCGGCCATCACGTCACGAACATCGTGATCACTGATGTGAGCGATGACGAAGTGCGAGTGCTGTCCAAGGGCATCGGCATTCGGGCGGACGGCACGAGTGGGACGCTCGTCTATGAGGATGTCGTGCGGCGCGTCGACGCGGGTTGGCGAATTGCTCGGCGGCGCGTCGTGCTGCGACGCGAGCCGCTTCGCCCATAGTGCCATGAAGCTCATCGTCCTCACCGTGAGCCTAACCGTTGCGTTTGCCGTTGTTCCATGCCGCCGAGCACGTCCGACGCCGCAGCCCAGAGTTACGATCATCGATTCCGCGCGGGTGTCCGATCCGCGACGCCGCCATGCTAGAGACTCGTCAACGCGTTTGCGAGTTCCGTTCGAAGCCGTTCGACGTCCCGCGTGGCCGTCAGCCAAACGATCTCGCTGTCAGTCGCCCAATACTGATGCGTAATCCGATCTCGCATCTTCGCCCACAGCGACCATTCAACACTCGGCACTTCGCTCGCTAGCGCATCGTCTGCTGCGACCGCCGCCTTTGACGCTTCCCCGATGACAATCAATTGATACAAAATCGCATCACGAACGGTCGCATCCGAATCGAATGCCGAGCGACCGCGCTTCGTGTAGCCGCCAATTGCGTCTGCCGACGCGAGCATGTGCTCGACCCGCTCTCTCGCGTATGCTCGCCCTTTAGACACGAACGGCCTCGGCGAGGACGCGCGATCGCACCGCCTGAGGCAACGCCGCCTCGGTGACCACGTCGACCGGCCGTCCGAGAAGACGTTCCAGCTCGGCTTCTAGTCGAACGAGGTCCAAGAGGCTGCGGCCGGGCTCGAGGTGAACCAGGAAGTCGATGTCGCTGTCGTCTTGATCTTCACCCCTCGCGACCGACCCAAACACGCGAATGTTCGAAGCGCCGCACGCCGACGCCGCGGCGGCGATGGCTGCCCGGTAGAGCGACAGGTTGTCCTTTAGGCGCATGGCGTCCAAGCTAGGCCGACGCGCCACTGAACAGAAGTGTCAAGTCGTAGTCTTGGCTGACGACCGGGCGTGCCCGGGACTGAGGCGGCGAACGCGCGCTGGCAGCGCTGCCGGCAGCCGCGCATCTCCTGATGCGTTCAGATCCGAGGTCGCGAGCAAGGTCGCGGCCATCTTGCGCATCAGCTCACCGAGCGCGAATCGCGGTCGCTCGGCCGGCCGGCCGCTGACGACGAATCCTGCGGCGTACGATCTCTACCTGCACGCCCGCTCTTGGGTGTCGCACCCGAACATCACGATTCGCGTGCGCTTCGACTCGACCGTGACCCAACTGACCCGGGTGATCGCGCTCGACTCGAGCTTCGGCGCCGCGTGGGCGCTCCGAGCCCACGAACGATCGCAATCCGCGTTCTTCCTCGACGGCGGCGCCTCGGTGGTCGACCCGTCCGAGGTGGACACCACGCACGCCCTCGCGCTGGACTCGAGCGGAGCTTGCAAACGGGGACAGTGGCGTCGCGGTAGCGACCACAATCCGCCGGGAGACGCCGCTCTCCTGCGGGCACCCAAGTAATCTCGTACGTCGCCAGAGCGCCTATTGACTGTTCAAGCCGGCCACCCAGACACTTCTCGGGTTGCTCGGCCGCATCGCGTGATGTGCGTCCGTTCGACGCGGTAGTCGTGGAAATCCGATCAAAGGACCGTGATATGCAACCGTTCAAGCAAACTCGCTCGTACGTCTTCCTCCTTCTGCTCGCCGTCACCGCAGCGGCTTGCGGTGCCGCCGACGGGTCCTTTTCGCCGGCCGACCCGGGGCCCGAGATTGCGCAAGTGAGCGTGTCGGGTACGTCGGCTCTCTATGAGGGGCAGACCGCTACCCTACATGCAACGGCAACGACTGCCGCGGGCGTCGTCGTTACGACCGCGAGCTTTACCTGGAGCTCGAGCGATCCGACCATCACGACGGTCGTGAGCGGCACGGTAACGGCGCTCAAGGCGGGGACTGCGACGATTAGCGCGCAATCGCGCGGTGCGGCCGGTTCGATCACCGTCACAGTGACCAGCGTGCCGGTCAGCACCGTCGCGATTGTCCTGGCCAACCCGGCACTCGAGGTCGGTCAGGCGGTCCAGCTCACGGCAGTAACCAGGGATTCCAGCGGCGCGACGCTCGCCAACCGGGTTGTATCGTGGACGTCCAGCAATTAGCGCTTGATGCGGGCGTGGCCATTCACCTACGGGAACGTCCACCTCAAGGTATACACCTCGCACCTGAACGATACGCGCAATTATGGAGGCGGGGCGACGTACGAGGTATACGACTCGAGCATCCTGCTCCTTTCCGCGACCTCTGGCGGCCGGATGTACGTCGAGAATTCCACGCTTCAGCAAGACGTCGAGGTCAACGGCGCGGGCTCGGCGATCTACGGCTACGGATTGCGAACGGCGTCCGGCTTGGCGCCGACGGTCTATCAGGAGAGCGGCGGGAAGTACGTCGTCCTCGCGCTTCCCGGGCCGCCGTGGTAACCTGGCAGCCGCACCGCCCGCCGGCCCGCTAACGCATCACCGGAGCCACGATGACCACTCGCCTCATCTATCTCACGACCGCCGTCTTCGCCTCGACCGCAGCTCCCGCGTCGCACGAGCCGCCCTCATCCTCGCGCACATCGGTCGCCCAAGCCGCGACGCCGCCCTGCGGCCCGAGCATCCACATCAAGAACGCTGCGCCAAACTCGCGCTGCTTCGAGCTCCGCATGTACACGCTCGAACGGGGCAGCTCGGCCGACGTGCTGCACGCGCGCTTTCGCGACCGGACGATGACCCTGTTCAAGAATCACGGGATCACCGTGATCGGATTCTGGCAGCCGGTCTCGAGGCCCGATCAACTCGTCTACCTGCTCGCCTTCCGCGACGCGGCGGCAAGGGACTCGGCGTGGGCCGCCTTCGACGTCGATCCCGACTGGGTCAAGGCGCACGCCGAGATGCACGCGAACGTCGACGTCGAGAACACCTTCATGGTGGCGACGGATTATAGTCC
>DATEHJ010000506.1:0-16536 GCA_035279645.1 Gemmatimonadaceae bacterium | reverse complement strand
GCGACTTCACCAAGCTGCGCGAGATCTCGGCGTCGTACACGCTGCCGCAGCGCGTCTCGAGCCGCCTCGGCTTGCGGTCGTCGGCCATCACGCTGGCGGGCCGCAACCTCGCGACGTGGTCGCCCTATCGCGGTAACGATCCTGAGATCCAAACGGCGCAGCAGGCCGCTCAGGGCAACACGAACTTTGGCGCAATCGACTTCCTGTCGCAGGCGCCGTTCCGGCAGTTCGTCGCGCGACTCGACCTCGGTTTCTAAGAGCCTAACGCCAACAGCGATACACGATGAGGAATTTCATGACTTCATATTCCCGACGGACTCTCGCTAGCGCAGCGGCTCGATTGGGGGCGCTTGCGTCCCTCGCCGTTGCGGGGATTTCCGTCACCGCTTGCAACCTGGACAAGACACTCAAGGTCCAGGACGTAGACGTCGCGACGCCGGCATCGACGGCGTCGGCGGCGGGTCTGCCCGTGCTGTACGCCGGCGGCCTTGCCGACTTCCAGCAGCAGATGAACTACGTCGACGGTTCTGTCGACCTTCCAGGGCTCCTCACCGACGAGCTGCGTGACATCGACACGTTCCCGACGCGTATATCGGTCGACCAGCGCGGTCCGATCCAGACCAACAATACGACCGTGCAGCAGTGGTTGCGCTACATGCAGCAGGCACGGGCGTCTCTCAAGCGTGGCGCCACCGCCTTCGCCCAATTCGCTCCGACAGACCCGCGTGCCGCGGAGATGCACGCGCTCGAGGGATTGATGTACGTCCTGTTCGGGGAGGATTTCTGCAACGGCATGCCGTATAGCGACCTGGTGAACGGTGCTCCGGTGTACGGCGCGCCGACGTCGAACCAGCAGAGCTTCCAGAGCGCCGTATCGCAGGCGGATTCGGCGATCGCGATCGCGAAGCCGGCGTCGAAGGAGCTCTATCTGGCCTCCGTCGTCAAAGCGCGCGCGCTGGTGGATCTCAACCAACTCGATCAGGCAGCGGCTGCCGTGGCGAACGTACCGTTGACGTTCCAGTACAACGTCTACAACTCCACGAACAGCGGACGTGAGAACAACGGCGTGTACATCAACGTCGGGCCGCTCAGCAAGCGGTATGCGATCGCCGACGGCGAGTCGCCGCAGAGCATCAAATTCCGCACGATCGGCTGGGATGACACGAACGCGCCCACCGGCGATGCTCGCGTGCGGTGGTATAAGTCGGGCATCGGCCAGGACGGACAGTCTCCGGCGTACTACACGCTGAAGTATCCCGACTACGCCACGCCGATCGTGGTGGCGGACGGCATCGAGGCGCAGCTCATCATCGCGGAGGATCGCCTGAAGAACAACGATGCCGCCGGCTGGCTCGGTATTCTCAACGCGCTTCGTGCAAATACCACTGTTCTGAACTCGCCGCCCTACACGATCACGGGCCAAAAGGCGGCGACCGCACTGACGCCGCTCGTCGATCCGGGCACGCCCGGCGGACAGGTCGACCTGATGTTCCAGGAGCGCGCGCTGTGGCTGTTCCTCACTGGGCACCGGCTTGGTGACCTCCGCAGGCTAGTGAAGTTCTACGGCCGCACCGCGAACGCGGTCTTCCCGTCGGGGAATTATCTCGGCGCTGCGGGTGGCCCGCTCGGGCCGGATGTGAACTTCCCGATCACAGTCGACGAACAGAACAATACGTCCGCGCCTAACGGTTGTTCGGACCGCAATCCATAACCAACGTTCTCCGAGTCGTAAAACACGAAGCCTCGGACTGCCACGAGCGTGGTGGTCCGAGGCTTCTGATTTAGCAGAGTCTCATTTCGGAAAGAGCGGGGCTCCCTTGCGGACCGTCCAACCCGCGGCGTCGAGTCCGGCGAGGCCGTCGAATCGCTGATCGGAGACGCGACCGGGGCCACCCAATTGGCGCCACACTTCCTCGACCTTTCCTGGCACGAACGGGTGCAGCATCACGCACTGACGGGCAAGCCCGCGTATCAGCGAGGCAAGCACGTCGTCGAGCTCGGAGCTTCTCGAGGGGTCCTTCGCGAGTGCCCACGGCTGCGACGATTGCACAAATTCATTTCCGCGCGCGACACTCCCGAGCGCACGCTTGGCGCCCTCGTGCAAGAAATACCCACGCGATCCGTCCATGGCGGCGTGGTACTCCACGAGGTCGGCGACATCGGCTTTGTCGAGCGAGGTGCGATCACCCGACGGCACAACGCCGTCGCGGTATTTCTCGACCATCGCGATTACCCGGCTCGCCAGATTACCCCAGGCGTTCGCCAGCTCCGAGGTGTACCGCTCGTCGAAGCGCTCCCACGAGAAATCGCCGTCGCCGTCGAATGGGATCTCGCGAAGGAGGAAATACCGCAGCGCATCGGGACCGTGGCGATCGATCGCCTCGCCTAACGAAAAGGCAACGCCCGCGGACTTGCTGAAGCGTTCGCCGCCGAAGCTCATGAAGCCATGCGCCCAGACCTGCTGCGGGAGCGCAACCTCGGCCGCCTGCAGCATGGCCGGCCACACGATGCAGTGGAGCCGAGTGATGTCCTTGCCGACGATGTGGAGCTGGGCGGGCCAACGGTCCTGATAGCCCTTCTCCGGAAAACCCGTCGCCGTCAGATAGTTAGGCAACGCGTCAAACCACACCCACGTGCCCTGCTCCTCGCCCGCGCTGGTCTTGAGGGGGAAAGGAATCGCCCAGGTCAAGCGCGACCGCGTGATCGAGATGTCCTCGAGCCCCTGGCCAAGGAGAGCAAGCATTTCATTTCGGCGAGCCTCAGGACGTAGAAAGTCCGGACGTTCGGCGAACAGGCGCTCGAGAAATGACTGGTAGCGCGTTAGGCGGAAGAACCAGTTGCGCTCTTCGGTCCACTGCAGCTCACGTGTGGGATGCAGCTCGCAATGTCCGTCGACGATCTCTGTCTCTCGCTTGAACAGCTCACATCCGACGCAATACCACCCCTCGTACGTCTTCTCGTAGAAGTCGTCGGGGTTCTTCTCGTGAATGCGCTCGATCAGCGCCTTCACGCCGCGCTTGTGCGCGGGATCCGTCGTGCGTATGAACTGATCATTCGAAATGCCGAGGCGCTTCCATGTCTCTTCGAACGTGGCCGCGATGCGATCGACGAACGCCTGGGGAGATACGCCACGCTCTTCGGCCGCCTGACGAACCTTTTGGCCGTGCTCGTCCATCCCCATGAGGAAATGCACGTCGTCGCCAGCCAAGCGGCGATAGCGCGCGACGGCATCGGCACCGATTTTCTCGAGGGCGTGACCAAGATGCGGGTCGCCGTTCGCGTAGTCGATTGCTGTTGTGAGAAAGAATCTGGCCAAGAGCTGTCCTGTCGGTACGGATACCTAACGACGGTCGGGGTACATCGTCAGGCCTGAGGAGGCGTCGAGCCGCCCGCGTCCTCCCCATCTCCACCATCGTCGCCACCCGATTCGCCGCCACGGTCGCGACCGGCACGGTTGCGGCGTCCACCCCGACGCCCGCGTCTGCGATGCGGCTTCTTCGGCGCTTCGGCTGCCGGAGCGCTTCCGTTGGAAGGGGCTGGCGCTGGCGCCGCTAGTTCCGGCGGCTCTGCTCGCGTGACGTCGTCGTCGGATACGATTGCCATGGCGGCGGTAAGCTCGCCTTCATCCTCGAGCTCCGATCGCACTTCGATCACTTCGAATTCATCCGTGCCGGTTGAAATCGGCAGAGGACCCGCTCCGACCGCGTCGAGCTCCATGCGCAGGTCGTCGAGAGCGAGAACGCGCACCTCTCCGTCCAACCCGCGCAGTGTTACCCGTTCACGAAATATGTCGTTGGCGACAACCTTCTCCTCGCCGCGCTGCGTGCGGACCGGCTTTCCTTCCTTTGGGAATCGTTTCCGCTGCTGGACATAGAATTCGTGCTCGTAACGGAGGCAGCACATCAGCCGGCCGCAGGCGCCGGAAATCTGCGACGGATTCAGCGACAGACGCTGATCCTTCGCGACGCCGAGATTGACTGGCCGCAATTCGGGCAACCAGCTGCTCGAACAGTACTGACGCCCGCAACGACCGATGCCATCCAGACGCTTGGCCTCGTCGCGCACGCCGATCTGTTTCAACTCGATTCGCGTGCGGAACATCGCCGCAAGCTCACGAACCAGATTTCTGAAGTCGACGCGCTTCTCGGCGGTGAAGAAGAACGTCAGCTTCTTGCGATCCCACTGCCACTCGGCGTCGGAGATCTTCATCACGAGCTGATTGGCCTTCACGCGCTCCATCGCCTTACGACGCGCGTCCTCATCTTGCGAGCGGACTTCGCTGAAACGCTTCACATCATCTGCGGAGGCAACACGGCGAATCTTCTTCGACGGCGCGGATTCGCCGAGGCCGTGCGGCGTGCCGGCGCTGCGCTTCGCCGCTAGGTCGCCGACCGAATGCACACGCCCGAGGTCTTCTCCGCGATCGGCATCGACGATGACGGGCGCCGATGGCGCCGGCAATTCATCGGCTTCCCAGAGGAAAAACTCCTTTCGATTGCCCTTGAACGAGACTTCGATGAGGTGCGACATGCAGTCGTTGAGTAGGGGTTGAGGCAAGCCTTGGAGCGCGGTGAATCTCGCGCACCTACTCCACGAACTGGCCGAGTCGCTGAAACTTCTCGCGCCGACGCCTAACGAGCTTGTCCGGCTTGAATCGCCGCAGCTCGTCCACATGACGACACAGCGCGTCCTGCACAGCCTTGGCCGTCGCTTCGTGATCGGCATGCGCGCCGCCGAGTGGCTCCGGAATTATCTCGTCGATCACACGAAGCTCATACAGATCCGGCGCGGTGATCTTGAGCGCCGACGCGGCCTTCTCGCGCATCTCGGGACTCTTTCCGTCCTTCCAGAGGATGGCGGCGCATCCCTCGATGGTGATCACCGAATAGACCGAGTTCTCGAGCATCATCACGCGATCGGCGACGCCGAGAGCCAACGCTCCCCCGGATCCTCCTTCGCCAATGACGGTCGCGATTATAGGGACCTCGAGACGGCTCATTTCAAACAGATTTCGCGCGATCGCTTCCGACTGCCCGCGCTCTTCAGCACCAAGACCGGCCCACGCACCGGGCGTATCGATAAAGGTCAGCACCGGGACATGAAACTTCTCGGCCAGCTTCATCAGCCGGAGTGCTTTGCGATATCCCTCGGGATGCGGCATCCCGAAATTGCGCCTGAGATTCTCTTTGGTATCGCGGCCGCGCTGGTGGCCGATGACCATCACCGTCTCACCGTCGAGGCGGGCCCACCCGCCCATGATCGCGGCGTCTTCGCGAAAAAGCCGATCGCCGTGCAGCTCGATAAAATCCGTGAAGCAGAGCCGGATGTAGTCCTCCGTGAGTGGCCGCCTGTTGCTGCGCGCCACCTGAACACGCTGCAGCGGCGTGAGATTCTTGTAAATCTCCTCGCGGAGCTCCGTGAGCTTTTTCTCGAGTGGCGCGATCTCCTCGGTGACGTTCAGCTGCTGGTCCCCGGCGAGGCGTTTCAGCTCGTCGATCTGCTTTTCGAGCTCGGCCAGCGGCTTTTCGAAATCCAATGTCGCAGTCGCCATCCAGAATCCTCTCGCCTCTCACGCGCCACGGACGAGGCGAACGCGCTCGCTGCCGAGCAACGCCCGCAACTCGTTGAGCGCCGACTGCGTCGCCGCGAGTTTGAGCGATCGCGACCGCAAGCGTGCCCGTCCACCGTTGCCATCACTCCACTGCACTTCGAGCGACGGCGCGCTCGATTGCGACGTCGAATGGGCTTCAACTACCGCGCGAACATCCTGCATGACGTCCGCAGCCAAGCCATCGCCCATTGTCAGATCGAGTGCGACCACCACGTGGCCGCTGAGCCGCAGTTCGGCAAAGGAGCTCACCGATTCGACAATGAACGTCGGATTCTCCGCGTCCTGGTCGCGACGCGAGTATCCGCCCTTCAACAGCACTGGCACGTCCGTCCGGATGCGGTCGGCAAGTAGCCCCCACGCCTCCGGGAACACCAGTACCTCGGAAGATCCCGAAAAATCCTCAACTGTCAACCGCGCAAACTCGGCCCCGGACCGCTTGCTGATCTGCTTCTTGATCGCCGTCACCACCACCCCGAGGGCGATCTGCTGATCGTGCCACTGCCCCAGATCGGCGACGTCGTGCGTCGCGAACAGCTCACACTCGAGGCGGAATGGCTCGAGGGGGTGCCCCGAAATGTAGAAGCCGAGGATCTCCTTCTCCTTCGTCAGTCGCTCCGAATCGGAGAGGGCGGCGATGTTCGGGAGGGCACGATTGGCGAGGGTCGTTGTGTCGGCGGCGTCGTCGCTACTCCCGAAGAGCGAGACTTGTCCGGCGGCGCGTTCCTGCTGCTTGAGCGATGCTTCCTGCAGCGCGCTATCGAGGACCGCCCAGTACTGCGCCCGGTGTCCGCCGACGTTGTCGAGCGCTCCGGACGCGATGAGCGCTTCGAGAACACGCTTGTTGCACAAACGCAAATCGACGCGCTCGCAGAGATTGAAAATCGAGGTGAACGCTCCTTTGTCACGTCGCGCCGTGAGAATCGAATCGATTGCCGAGCGACCAACATTCCGAACCGCACCGAGTCCAAAACGGATGCGCTTCGCCCCGACGACGGTGAACTTGTAGCCGGACTCGTTGACGTCCGGTGGAAGCACTTCGATGTCCAGCTCTCGCGCCTCGTTGATGAACTTGACGACGCTATCGGTATCTCCAATCGACGATGACAAGAGCGCCGCCATGAACTCGGCGGGGTGGTGCGCCTTGAGCCATGCCGTCTGATACGAGAGGATCGAGTACGCAACGGAGTGCGATTTATTGAAGCCGTACCGACCGAACGTCTCGATCTGCCCGGCGAGCTCCTCGATCACGTTCCGGCTATAGCCGCGCCCGACCGATTTCTCGATGAATTTTCCGAGCTCCTCACGAATCAGCTCCGCATCCTTCTTACCTACCGCCTTACGCAGAACGTCGGCTTCGGCAAGGGAAATGCCCGCCAGAATCTGGGCAATGCGCATGACCTGCTCTTGGTAGGTGATGACGCCGTACGTCGGCGACAACACCTCTTCGAGCTCGGGGAGCGCGTACACCACTGGCTCGTCGCCACGCTTGCGCCGCTGGTAGACGCGGTGCATACCGGCGTCGAGCGGGCCGGGGCGCATCAACGCGTTCGACGCCACGAGATCGTCGAAGCGGTCGCAGCGCATACTTCGCAACATATCCGTTGCGAGTGGGGATTCGAATTGAAAAACGCCGGTGGTGCGCCCGGCGCGCAGCATGTGATAGACCTTCGGATCGTCGAGCGGTATCGTGTCGATGTCGAGGACGCCGCCAGTGCTCTGGTCGATCGACTTGACCGCGTCGTGAATGACCGTCAGCGTCGTTAGGCCGAGGAAGTCCATCTTGAGCATCCCGGCCTTCTCGAGACAATTCATGTCGTACTGGCTGACGACGACGGTCTCGTCTTCCGCGTCGCCCCGCGACGCGCCAGAGCCCTTGGAAGCCTGGGTGCAGACGGGGACATAGTCATCGACCGGTCCCGGCGCGATCACGACGCCGGCCGCATGCACACCGGTGTGGCGCGACAGACCCTCGAGCGCGATCGCGTAGTCGAGCAGTTGGCGATAACGGTCGTCGGTCTCGTAGAGCCTCTTGACGTCGGCGATCTGCTCGACGGCGTCCTTCACTTCGAGAGAAAAGTTTGGCTGATTCGGGATGAGCTTCGCGAGCTGGTCGGTCTCGACGGGAGTGAACCCCAGCACGCGTCCGACGTCCTTGATCGCCGCGCGCGACTTGAGCGTCCCGAAGGTAACGATCTGGCACACGGACTCTCGGCCGTACTTCTGTCGCACGTAATCGATGACTTCACCGCGCCGCTCGAAGCAGAAGTCGACATCGACGTCGGGCATCGATACGCGTTCCGGATTCAGGAAGCGCTCGAACAGCAAGTCGAACTTCAACGGACAGACATTCGTGATGCCAAGCGAGTACGCGACGAGCGAGCCGGCCGCCGAGCCGCGTCCCGGCCCGACGGGGATGCCGCGCTCGCGCGCCGCCTTGATGAAATCGTAAACGATCAGGAAGTAGCCGGCGTAGCCCGTCTTCGTGATGACGCCGAGCTCGTATTCGAGGCGTTCCCGCACTTCCGCCGACAGCGGATCGCCGTAGCGTTGCTTCGCGCCTTCTCGGGCGAGCCGGTCCAGCAGCTCGTTTTCGCTGGCGACGCCGCTGGGAAGGGGGAACGCCGGGAGGTGATACTTCTTCGAGAACTCGAACCCGATCTCGTCCGCGATCTTGAGTGTATTCTCAACAACGTCGGGGCGGTCGGGAAAGAAGCTACGGATTTCGTCGTGGTTCTTGAAGTAGAGCCCTTCGTCGTACCGCATCCGGTCGTGATCGCTGCGATCCTTCCCGAGTCCGATGCACAGCAGGACGTCGTGTGCGTCGTGATCCTGGCGACGCAAAAAGTGCGCATCGTTCGTGGCGATGACGGGAAGGCCGATCTCCGTCGCGAGCGCGAAGACGCGCGTATTGAGGTCGCGCTGGTCCCCCGAGTCGTGCGCCTGCACCTCGAGGTAATAGCGATCCTTGAAGACGTTCGCGTACCAGGTGGCGGCTTCGCGTGCCGCCTCGAGATCGCTTCGCATCAAATGCGTCGCGATCTCCCCGGCCATACACGCGGACGAAACGATGATCCCTTCGCTGTACTGCGCGAGCAGCTCGCGGTCGACGCGCGGCTTGGCATAAAAGCCTTCGATGTACGCGAGCGACGACAGCTTGACGAGGTTGCGATAGCCCGTCAGGTCTTTGGCCAACAGAATCAGGTGATAGTACGGCTTCTGGGTGCCACCATTGACTCGCGAGCGCGCCTTACGATCACCGGGAGCGACGTACGCCTCCATACCGATGATGGGCTTGATCTGCGCTTTGCGGGCCTGCTCCTGAAACTCCCAGGCTGCGTGCAGATTACCGTGATCGGTAATCGCCAGAGCGGGTTGCTCGAATTCCTGGGCCCGCCGGATCAGGTCCTCGATCCGATTCGCGCCGTCAAGGAGGGAGTATTCGGAATGACAGTGGAGGTGTACGAAGGACATCGCGAGGAAGATAGCGACCGCCGGGCGGCGAGGCAAAGAAAACTCTTCGCCGAGATCGTCGTCTAAGAACATATGAAACAAAGTCTTACCCGTATAATGCGCATCGGCGCGAGAATACTCGGCGCGCTGGCGCTGGTGCTGATTCTCTACCTCCTGTTGGCGCCCACTGGACGCTATCTGGTGCGCGCCGCATGGGAGGAGGCACGGATACTCGCCCGACGTCGTTCGATCGCCGACATGATCGCCGATTCGACGACATCGGCCACGACGCGTCGCAAACTCGAGATTGTGCTCGCGGCGCGGTCCTTCGCCAGCGATTCTGTCCATCTACGCGCGCGCCAGAGCTTCACGACTTTTAGCCAGCTCCAACACGACACTCTTGTCCTCGTCCTCTCAGCGGCGTATCGCGATCGGCTCGAGGCATATACGTGGTGGTTTCCGATCGTCGGCCGCGTCCCGTACAAGGGGTTTTTCGATTTTGGCGCGGCGCGCACCGCCGCTCGCACGCTCGACCGTCAGGGCTTCGACGTGTATCTCCGTCCGTCGCCGGCGTTCAGCACGTTAGGCTGGTTCAACGATCCGCTGGTTTCGACTTCACTCAATGCTGATTCCATCGATCTGGCGAACACCGTCATTCACGAGCTGACGCACAATACATTCTACGCGTCGGGCCAGGCGGTCTTCAACGAATCATTCGCGAACTTCGTCGGTGCGCGCGGATCGGCGTGGTTCTTCCGCTCCCGACTTCAGCCAGCCGCGGCCGAAGAGGCCGATGCGCGCTGGGGTGACGACAAGCTGATGGCGAGCTTCTGGGACCGTTTGTATCACTCCATCGACTCGACATACAAGGCGCATCCCGGCAAGGACTCGACGCACGTTCGCGAACGCATCGCGGCTCGGGATACCGTCTATAGTTTCGCGAGAACGGAATTGGTGGAGGTGCTCGGGCCCAAGCTGCGAACGATCGGGCCGCGGGTACTCGAGCGCATGCGTCTCGACAACGCCGCGCTCATGGCGCGCCGGATCTATCTCACCGATCTCGATCTCTTCGATGCGGTTTGGGAGCGCGAAGGGGAAGATCTCAAGAAGACGATTGCTCAGGTGATCAAGCTGGCGAAGTCGAAGCCGAAGGATCCGTTCGGGGCGTTGCGTGAGTGGCTGGGGAGAGCTCCCGCAACCTGATGTAAGCATCACGACAACACAACAATAAATTCGGGATTTCCTTTTTGCGTTGTCGCGATGCACAGCGCTACTTTGTGAATCGCGACCGCAATAGCGCCCTCAGATCGAGGGGCGGCTGCTCGGGTACTGGAGCCGGCGCAGGAGCGGGCGCGCCATCGTCGGTGAGCACGACGCGTTGCATCCTGGCGCGTACACCGCGATCGAGAAAGCGCGAGAGCTGATCCATCGAATAGTCGACACCGCGGCGCGTGCTGTAGACGTTGAGTGGATAGGTAACGATGAGATTATTGCGTGCTCTCGTCGCCGCGACGTACATGAGGCGCCGTTCTTCCTCGAGCTGAGCCTCGTCGGAGGTCGCGCGAGCGAGCGGGAAGTAGCCGTCGACGGCCCAAATAAGGAACACGGCGTCCCACTCCTTGCCCTTCGCGCTGTGCGCGGTGCTCAGAATGAGCGCGTCATCCTCGACGTCGCCGCCGGCGGCCAGATCTTGCGTGCTCTGCGGCGGCTCGAGCGCAATCGCCGAGAGAAACGCCGTGCGATTGGGGTAGCCGCCGGCGATCACGCGCAATTGCTCGAGATCCGATAGGCGTGCCTCGGGACGATCATAGCGTTCGCGCAGGATATCGTCGTAGAGGCCTCGCACCGCTTCGATCTCGGCGCTGACGCCAGTGCCCAATGACTCCGATCTGTTGCCGGCGCTGCGCTGCATCAGGACGTCGATCAGAGTCACCAGGCGGCCGTGCGCTTCCCGGGCGCGCGGCGGCGCCTCCCACTGGCTAAAAGCGTTTTCGTCCCAGTTCCGCTCCGCCATCGATGCGATGGCAGCGCGGGCGGTCGCATCGCCGATGCCTGGCATGAGCATCAGGAGGCGATACCAGCTCACGTCATCTTTCGGATTCTCGAGCACGCGAAGGAACGCGAGCACGTCCTTCACGTGCGCTGCCTCGAGGAACTTCAATCCGCCCCACTTCTCGAAGGGCACGCGGCGGTTGGCGAGCTCGATCTCGAGGTCAGCAGACATGTACGCGGCGCGAAAGAGGACTGCGATCTCGCGGAGCGGTGTGCCTTCTTCGTGCAGCTCCAGAATGCGGTCGACGACGAACTTCGTCTGCTGTTGCTCATCGCGCGCCGCGATGAGCCAGGGCGTCTCACCGCCCACTCGCTTCGTCCAAAGGTTCTTGGTGAACCGTTCCTCGGCGCGACTGATTAGCGTATTAGTAACATCCAGGATCGGCTGCGTCGAGCGGTAGTTCTGCTCGAGGGTGACGAGGTGCGCGCCCGGAAACTGCTTCGGGAAGTCGAGGATGTTGTGGATGTTCGCGCCGCGAAAGGAATAGATGCTCTGCGCGTCGTCACCGACGACGGTGATGTTCTTGTGTGTGCGGCACATGCCACGGAGAATCCGCGCCTGCATCAAATTCGTGTCCTGATACTCGTCTACCAGGATGTGGTCGTAGAGCGCGGCGATGCGATCGGCGAGCGGTACCGAGTGCTCGAGCATCAACGCCCAGAAGATCAGGAGATCGTCATAGTCGACGAGGTTGCGCTCGATCTTGCCGCTCGTGTACTCGGCGAAAATGCGGAGCACGTCGTCGGTGTAGTCGGCGAACTGCGGAAGCTCACCGCCGAGGATATCCTCGACCGGGATCTCGGTGTTGACGTGGCGGGAGTAGATGTAGTGCAGCGTCTCCTTCTTCGGAAAGCGCTTTTCCTGCTTTCCGTAGCCGAGATTGGCGCGGGCGATTCCCATCCGATCGACGGAGTCCGCCTGGTCCATGATCGAAAAATCGCGCGGCAGGCCGGCCGCCTGGCCGAACATGCGGAGCAGCCGATTGCCGGTACCGTGAAACGTGCCGCCGTGCACGCGACCACTGACCGCCCCCACCAACCGCTCGGCACGTGAGAGCATCTCCTGCGCGGCACGACGGGTGAAGGTGAGGAGGAGAATGCGCTCCGGCGACGCGCCCGTCGCCAGGAGGTGAGCGACGCGGTGGACTAGCGTGCGCGTCTTTCCCGTTCCGGCACCGGCGACGATGAGGAGCGGGCCGTCGCCGTACATCGCGGCGGCCGCCTGCTCAGGATTGAGCTGGGCCGCGAGGCCGGTTGGTGACGGCGTTTCCGACTCCGGCGGCGCCTCGCGCTCGCGCGGTCGATAGAGCCGCGGTCCTTCGGCCATCGGCCTAACGACCACCGCCGTCGGCAGCCGCTGTCGCCGACCCGTGCGTCGCCGCGGTGAGATCGGCCAATGCAACGGAGCGCGCTGTGAGAGAGAAGAGCTCGGCGGCGGCAACGACGACGCGCTCGGCGACCGCCGCGAATGATGGCACGTCGTTCGGCAGCTCGGCTTGAATCGACGTCATGCGGACTGCCTGAATGCCGCACGGAACGATGAGGTCGAAGTAGCGCAGATCGGTGGCTACGTTAAGGGCGAATCCGTGCCAAGTCACCCAATCGCGTGCGTGCACGCCGATCGACGCGATCTTGCGATCGTCGATCCAGACGCCCGTGTACGGAGGACGCCGCCCACACGCCAGACCGTACGTCGCCATCGCATCGATGAGCAACTGCTCAACCTGACGCAGATACCAATGCAGATCCCGGCGATGTCGCTTGAGGTCGATGATCGGATAGCCGACGAGCTGGCCCGGTCCATGAAACGTCACGTCGCCGCCGCGCTCGACCTCGAACACCGACACGCCCTGCTGCCGCAAATAATCCGGCGACGCCAGCATGTGATCGCTTTTTGAGGAGCGGCCGAGCGTAATTACCGGGGGATGCTCCACGAGGAGCAGGAGATCCTGATCGATCGTGCCGCCAATACGCGCACGCGCCAGCTCGCGCTGGAGCGTGAGCGCATCGGCGTACCCTTGCTGGCCGAGGTCGACGACGAGCAGCTCGCGCACTACGCGTGAATCATCATCCCCATCGAGTCGAGCGCTGCTTCGGCGACCGCTTCGGCGAGGGTGGGGTGGGCGTGAATCGCGAGGTCGACTTCTTCGACCGTGAATTCGTTCTCGCGTGCGACCGCAAGCTCGTGGATCAGCTCCGTGGCGTGCGCGCCGATGATGTGCGCGCCGAGGATCTCTCCGTACTTCGCGTCGCGAATAATCTTCACGAAACCTTCCGTCTCGCCTGAGGTTCGCGCGCGTCCGCTGGCGGAAAACGGGAAGCGACCAACTTTGTAATCGAGCTTCTTCTCCTTGCACTGCTGTTCGGTGAGACCGATGGACGCGACTTCAGGATGACAGTACGTCGCGCTCGGGATGTTCCCGTAGTTGACTCCGTGCGTGTGCTTGCCGGCGAGAATTTCGGCGACCGTCACGCCTTCGCGTGAGCCTTTGTGGGCGAGCATCGGCGGACCGGCGACGTCACCGATCGCATAGATGCCGGGCGCGGTCGTGGCCATCTTCGCGTCGATCTTCACGAAACCGCGCTCGGTGAGTTGCACGCCCTGCTCCTTGAGGCCGATCTCCTCGATGTTCGCCGCGCGCCCCGCCGCGATGAGCACTTTTTCAACTTCAATACTCCTCTTCTCGCCGCCTACGTCGACGGTCATTGTAACGGAGTTCTTTCCAATTTTGACATTGCTGATCTTTGCGCCCGTGAGCACGTCGATCTTGCGCTTCTTGAACGAGCGCTCGAGGTCCTTGCTGCAGTCCGCGTCCTCGAGTGGGAGAATGCCGGGAAGCACCTCGATGAGCGTCACCTGCGTTCCAAAGGCGTTGAACACATCCGCGAACTCGCACCCAACGGCGCCGGCGCCCACGATCGCCATCGTCTTCGGTGCGTTCTCCAGAATGAGCGCTTCGTCCGAGGAGATCACCGTCGTCTTGTTGAGCTCCAGTCCAATTTGCGGCAAGCCTTTCACTCGAGACCCGGTCGCGATGACGATGCCTTTCTTGGCGTCGTGCTTTTCTTCTTTCCCGTCCGCGGTTTTGAGTGAGATGCTATTCTTGCTGGTCAGCTTCGCGTTTCCCTTGAGCCAGATGATCTTGTTCTTCTTGAACAGAAACTCGACGCCTTTCGAGTTCTGCAGGCTCACGGCGCGGGAACGCTTCATGGCGACGCCGTATTCAAGCTTGATGTCGCCGACCGTGACGCCGAATTCCTTCGCGTGCTGCAGGCGGTTTGCCATCGCCGCCGACTCGAGTAGCGCTTTGGCGGGAATGCATCCCCAAATAACGCAGGTTCCTCCCAATCCCTCACGCTCGACGACGGCCGTCGACAGGCCGAGTTGCGCGGAGCGAATTGCACCAACGTAGCCGGCGGGGCCGCCGCCGATAAAAATCACGTCGAACGAGGCCATGTTCCAATGTTCCTCAAAGAGTTCGATATACTCGCCGCGCGCGGGCGAACCGGCGGCAGCCCTGAAACATATTCGCGCTGCGCACTGTCGACTATTCCGGGACTAGCTACGGGCGCCTTGCTCGACGCGCTGCACGGCAGTAGCGTAGCGCCCATGCGGACCTCACGAGCGCGCCCACGAGCGACGACGGTCGCATTCGCTCTCGTGCTCCTCGGCGGCCTTGCGCACGGCGTGAGCTCGCAGGCCACCACTCAGGGCACGCCAACGCCAGTCGCCGCCACGGCGAAGCTCATCGGCACCGTGACGGACACGTCGGGAGTCCCGCTACCCCGTGCCGAGGTCTGGCTTCTGACCGATAATGCGCTGCGGACGATCACCAACGATTCCGGGCATTTCGAGCTGCCTGGTCTTCCCGCGGGGCCCGTTACCCTTGGCGTTCGACGTCTCGGATTCGAGTCGGCGACGTTTTCTGCCGTGCTCAAAGCTGGCAAGACGCAGCGTGCAAGGTTCCCGCTGACGCCCTCGGCCCAGTCTCTCGCCGAGGTGAAAGTTCAGGACACGGCGTCGACGTGGCTCTCCCTCTTTGACGAGCATCGCTCGACGAACCGCGGCACGTTCATTACGCGGAAGGATTTCGAGAAGCAGAATCTCCGCATCGCCACGGACATCTTGCGGCGAGTCCCCGGCGTGCAGGTCGTTCCCACGCGAACGGGGACCGCGGTCATGATGACACGCGGCGCTGGGGCGCGGCGGTGCTTTCCGCAACTGTACGTGCACCAGACACCCTACAGTGGCAACTTCGATGATTTCAATCCGGATGACATCGAGGCGCTCGAGGTGTACGTCGGAATCTCGGAGATTCCTCCGGAGCTCAACACTCTTGGCCGTCCGATTTGCGCAGCGATCGTCATCTGGACTCGAGAGCCGCCCCCGAAGAAGCGTGGAGCGTAGACCGCTCCTGTCATCCCGAGGAGCGTAGCGACGAGGGATCTGCACTTTACGATCATAGGTGCAGATCCCTCGCTTCGCTCGGGATGACAGGGCTAGTACACCATCATCATTGGGTTCTCGATCATCCTTCCTAACGTCTGAAGGAAACGAGCTCCAACGGCGCCGTCGACGGCGCGGTGATCGCAACTCATCGTCAGGCGGAGGCGCTTGCGCACCACCA
Organism: Gemmatimonadaceae bacterium; assembly: GCA_035279645.1. Classification (GTDB taxonomy): domain Bacteria; phylum Gemmatimonadota; class Gemmatimonadetes; order Gemmatimonadales; family Gemmatimonadaceae; genus AG2. The sequence goes on along the minus strand of DATEHJ010000506.1, from coordinate 795 downwards.
CCGCGCCCTCCACGATCACCGGCTTGTCCTCCGCTCGACCCACAGCGAGGATGCCCGTCTCCGGTGGATTGATGATCGCCGTGAACTGATCGATGTCATACATGCCGAGATTCGACACCGAGAAGGTTGAACCGGTGTACTGCTCGGGCTTGAGCCGGCGCTCGCGTGCAAGGCGGGCAAGCTCCTTCACTTCGGCGGAGATCTGGCGCATCGACTTGCGATCGGCGTCGAACACCACGGGCACGATGAGGCCGTCGTCTGTGGCGACGGCGACGCCGAGGTGGACGCGATTGAACATGCGAATGCGATCGCCGAGCCAGTGCGCGTTGACCTCGGGGTGCTGCGCGAGTGCTGTCGCCATGGCTTTCAGTAACACGTCGTTGACTGAAACTTTGAACTCGTCGCCGAGTGCCGCCATCGCCTTGCGCATGTCGTCGACCCGGCCGAGATCGAACTCGGACGTCAAATAGAACGTCGGAACGGGACCGATCGACTCGGAGAGTCGCCGCGCGATCGTCTTTCGAATTTGCGTTAGGGCGACATCCTGGAAATCGCCTTCACGCGTCGCCGGGACGCCCAGGCGCGGCGCCGCGGGTGCCGCACCGCTCACGGCCGCAGCCGCTTCAATGTCGCGCTTGATGATGCGACCACCGGGCCCCGTACCCCGCAATTGACCGAGATCGACACCCTGCTCTCGGGCGAGTCGGCGCGCCAACGGGGACGACCGTACGCCGCCATTGCCGTCCGTCTGGCGTTGCTCCGCCGCCTTAGGAGCCGAGGGCGCCTCGGCCCTCG
>DATEHJ010000505.1:0-2228 GCA_035279645.1 Gemmatimonadaceae bacterium | reverse complement strand
TACACGTCGCTGTTCACCGACAGCGTGCGCCCCGCGAATCGAGAGAGCTCGTGCTGAATGAAGCGCCACTTGGCGCCGGTGGTCGCGCCCGGGACGAGGCTTGTCGTCGCGATCGCGCCGGCATTCACCATTGGATTGGTGCGGCCGTCGTCGCTGCGTTCGATCGCGCAGAGCGAATCGAAGGGGAGTCCGGTGCTATTCACGCCGAGCTTGTCTCGCGCCTGGTCCACGCCGATCGCGTGGCACACGATCGCGAATACGAACGGCTTCGACACGCTCATGATCGGGAACTCGTGCTCGGCGTCGCCCGCCATGTACGTCTCGCCGCTGGTGCTCGCGATGCACACGCCAAACAAGTCGGACCGCGCCGCCGCGAGCGCCGGATACACCTGCGAGTTGTGGCCCTCGGTCACCGAGCGAAAGCGACGGTGGGCCTCGGCGACGAGTGCCGCCACTGTATCGTTAGGCGGCAGTCGTCCCGTTGATACGTACGCATTCATGCCCGACTACACCCGTCGATCGACGTGCGACCCCGGCCGGGTGAAGTTCTGCGCAAGGTCGGCGAGCAAGCGTACGCCGAAACCCGTGGCGCCTTCCGGCCGCCAGGACTCGCTGGCGTCCGCGCGCACCGTACCCGCAATGTCGAGATGCACCCAGGGGACGTCGCCGACGAATTCGGCGAGGAATAGTCCCGCGGTGATCGTCCCGGCATTCTCCCCGCCGATGTTCTTGATGTCCGCAACCTGGGAGTCGAGCTGCTTGCGATAGCGTTTCTCAAGCGGCAATTGCCAGATGGATTCATCCGTTCGACGCGATGACATCGTGGCCTGATTGATGAGCGATTGCTCATTGCCAAGCACCGCCGCAATCAGAGTACCGAAGGCCCGGAGGGCCGCGCCGGTGAGGGTCGCAATGCTCACAATGGCGTCCGGATGCTCCTCGGCGGCCAGCACGAGAGCATCGGCCATGATCAGTCGCCCTTCGGCGTCGGTGTTCAGAACCTCCACCGTCTTTCCACCATGAATCGTCAGCACGTCGCCGAGGACCATCGCCGACCCGGACGGCATGTTGTCGGTGCACATCAGGTAGCCGGTAACTCGGTTTGGGCACTCGAGCGCTGGCAACGCCGACATCGCGGCGAGAATCGCCGCCGCGCCCGCCATGTCGAGCTTCATCGTCGCGTGCGTCATGTCGCTCGGCTTGAGGTTGATGCCACCCGAGTCGAACATGATGCCCTTGCCGACGAGAGCCATGTGCGCTGGCTGCCGTCCCGCGTTTTTCGGTGTGTACGTCAGCTTGATCATGTAGGGCGGCTCGACGCTCCCGCGATTCACACCGAGCAAGCCTCCGCAACCGAGATCTTCCAGTGCATCGACATCGAAGGTCTCGACCCCGAGTCCGCAGTCGGCGGCGATGGTCTTCGCGACCTCCGCCATTTCAGACGCCGTGAGATAGGCGGCTGGCATGTTGGCGAGGTCGCGCGCGATCATCACGGCCCTGCTCAGCGTGAGTCCGCGCTTCGCACCACGGGTCAACCCTGCCGAGCGCTCCGTCGCTCCAATGAGCGTCAGCTTCGAGAGGGCGGCGCCGTGCGTTCCGCCTTTCAGAAGATCGAAGCTATAGCTGGCGAGCAACGTGCCCTCGACGACGGCCTGCGCGGCCGCCTCGGGAGGGACCTTGACCAGGTCGGCGAGCGTCGTCGCGAGATGTGAGTGTTTGCTCACGGCGCGAGCGAAGGCCGCGGCGGCGTCCCGCAATTTGGCGGCATCGAGCTCGGTCGGATCACCGATGCCGACGGCGACGAGCGTCGGCTCATTCTGCCGGGGCAGGAGCAGTGCTTGCCCAAGCGCGCCGTCGAATCCGGATCGCGTCAGCGTCTCGCGGTCGAGACCGACTGTCGAGGGAATCTCGCCATCGGTGCCAACCGGAATGCCGATGCAATCGGTGTCGCTCGGAATGGAGTCGGAGACATCGACCGTTACGCCGGAAAATCGCTTGATCGAAGGCGTTGGATCGAAATCGGCCGGAGCCTTCCGTGACCGAGCGCGCTTCAGCTCTTTCTCGCCAATCGGCATAGATCAAAATCCCCAGGGAAGCCCAATTATCTGCCAAGCCGCCAGCAGTACCGTCCAGACCAGGAGCACGACGATGACGTAGGGCAGCATCAGCGCGATGACTGTTCCGACACCTGCATTCTTGTCGTACTTCGCGGCGAAGGAGACGATCAA
>DATEHJ010000504.1:0-3420 GCA_035279645.1 Gemmatimonadaceae bacterium | reverse complement strand
CACCGTGAGCTGCAGCGTCGTTTGGGAGTGCGCGATGCTTCGGAGAACCGCGCCGATGCCATTGTACGCGGCGTCATCGACGCGTACGATGTCGACGTGCCCGTCGCCGTGAGTGCCAACCCCTCGACCGCCGTCAGCGCGCGACGACGTCTCCAGATTACCATCGACGTCGAGATCGTCGAGCAAGTGAATGGACGCGTGCTTTTTCAACGCAAAGGCTTACGCGGGGAAGGAGACTACGACGAGCGCGCCGAGGCAGCCGGTCGAACCAAAGCGATTGAAAAAATTGTCAACGATATCGTCGAGGGAGCGCAGTCTCAGTGGTGAACTCCAGCGGCAGGAGCTCCCTCGGATGTCTCCTCGCGCTGCTGATCGTCGCGGTTGCCATGTACTTTGGCGTCAATCTCGGCGAGGCGTATTGGCGCTTCTACGAATTTCAGGATGCGATGGCGCAAGAAGTCCGATTTGCCAACCAAATTCCCGACGATCGTATCAAGCTGCATCTGTCAGCGCTCGCCGATTCCCTCGGCCTGCCCGAGGAGGCGACCGAGATCACCATCAATCGCACCAAGAACGACATCTCCGTGAGCGCCGAGTACACCGAGCGCGTTCAGATTCCGCTGTACGCTCGTCAAATCCGCTTCAATCCCCGCGCTCAAGGTCGCCTTTGACCGATTCGATTCTCGACCCGCTGCCAAAGATCATGAATTGGGGGCGGGCCGGCGCGTGGCGAGCGAGTCAACGCGGTCGTTTAGTATTTACGAATGGAGTATTCGACCTCCTACATCCAGGGCACGTGGACGTGCTCTTGGCGGCGCGACGATTAGGAGATGCGCTCGTCGTCGGCATAAACAGCGACGCCTCGGTAAAACGATTGAAGGGACCAGCGCGCCCGGTTCGGACTCTCGCCGAGCGGAGTTATGTTTTGGCGGCCCTATCGATGGTTGACGCCGTGGTTTCCTTTGAGCAGGACACTCCGCTCGATCTCATTTTGCATTTGCGGCCCGACGTCCTGGTCAAGGGAGGGGACTACGCGATCGACACGGTCGTCGGTTCGCGAGAGGTTCGCGCGTGGGGTGGCCAAGTCTCGATCGTGCCGTTGACAGCAGGTCAATCGACAACATCGATCATTGAGCGACTTCGTGGCGACTGACACTGAACCGAAGCGAAGCGGCCGGCGACACGATGAGCTCCGGTCCATTACTCTGGAGCGAGAGGTCGCACCCTATGCGGAGGGATCGTGCCTCGTCTCGTTCGGCTCGACGCGTGTGTTGTGCACGGCGTCGGTGGAAGAGGGCGTTCCGAATTGGCGGCGTGGCCGTGGTGAAGGCTGGCTGACCGCCGAATACGCGATGCTGCCGCGCGCCACGCGCACGCGGACTGCGCGCGAACGTTCGCAACTTGGCGGCCGAACGCAGGAGATCCAGCGCCTGATCGGGCGAAGCATTCGTGCGATGCTCGATAGCTTCGCGTTTGGCGAGTACACGATTCGACTCGACTGCGACGTTCTCGTCGCCGACGGCGGGACGCGCACGGCCGCGATTACCGGCTCCTGCGTCGCAACGACCGATGCCTTCAATTGGCTCGTCTCGTCGGAACGTTTGGCGGAATCTCCCGTGCGCCGGCGCATCGCGGGCGTCAGTGTCGGCATCATCGGGTCCGGACCGCGGCTCGATCTCGACTACGCGGAGGATGTGATCGCGGCCGTCGACATGAACGTCATCATGAGCAGTGAGGGTCGTTTCGTTGAAGTGCAGGGAACCGGCGAGCACGGCACGTTCGCTCGAGAAGATCTCGACGAGTTGGTTTCGCTCGCCGTTCGCGGTCTGCGAGAGATCGATGCGCTGCAGGTTCACGCGCTCGGCGAGTGAGTGTTGAGCCACTTCTCATCGCGACGCGGAGCGCCGGCAAGCTGTACGAGCTTCGCGAGCTGTTCGATCGAGCGGGAATCCGAGTGATCGATCTCGTGGAGGCTGGCGTGGCGCCGAGTGCGGATGAGGATCATCTCGAGGTTGCGGACACCTTCGAGGACAACGCACTGGCGAAGGCTCGCTATTTTGGTCGCGTCACCGGCGGCGCAGTCGCAGCGGACGATTCCGGTCTCGAAGTGATGTCGCTCGGCGGCCGCCCCGGCGTGCGCAGCAAGCGGTGGAGTGGCCGCGATGATCTTGTCGGTCTCGAACTGGATGCGGCGAACAACGCGCATCTCATCGAGGAGATGCGCGGCCTAACGAATCGGCGCGCGCGCTATGTATGTGTCGCGGCGCTCGTCATGGGTGATTCCGAGCAGACGTTTCGCGGGACGACGAGCGGCGTCATTCTCGAGGAGCCTCGAGGAGCCGGAGGATTCGGATACGATCCGTACTTCCTCTCCGACGAATTGGAGAAGACGTTCGGCGAGGCGAGTCTCGTCGAGAAGGAGCGCGTGAGTCACCGCGGTCGCGCATTTCGATTGCTCATCGGTGCTCTGGCGCAACGGCGTTGACCCTCCAAATGGTCCGGGCTACATTGCAAGGCTCGTTGCGGGGCGTAGCGTAGCCTGGTATCGCGCCTGCTTTGGGAGCAGGAGGTCCCCGGTTCAAATCCGGGCGCCCCGACCTGGTAGGCTTGGAACAAGTTGCGGTAGGTTTCGCTCCGCTGACAGAGCGCCAGTAGCTCAGTTGGATAGAGCAACAGCCTTCTAAGCTGTGGGTCGGGGGTTCGATTCCCTCCTGGCGCGCCACTCACGCATCGACTTGGGCCGTTAGCTCAATTGGCAGAGCAAGCGACTCTTAATCGCTAGGTTGTAGGTTCGATTCCTACACGGCCCATTCTTGCCGTGCTCAAGAGCCCCAGTGTGGTCTGGGGCTCTTTTGCTTTTTGCTTGCCGGCGTCGAGGGGGAGCAAAGAGTGCAGTTGCGGCAAATGATAATGTAGATTACTATTCGATCCCTTCTCGAACCCGGGGTGGATTTACCGCGACGACTGGGCAAGTAGTTGTCAGCGTGAGTTATCTGGGTTCCTGTTGGTTTCCAAGCGACGAATGAAGCCAGCGACAACCTTTGCGAGCCTTTGGGCTTGACGGAAGACTAGGTGGCTGGTACAGTTAAAGGCTGTCGCCGAGAGCGACTCGAATTTGCTTTTTGACAATCGATATGGGAATCAGGATGTGCGAGGCGAGCTCGTTGATCTGGCGTCTGTTCGGGGCGTCAGGGAGAGCTCACCGAACAATTTCTGTGATTCGGACACGCTGTCATTTCGCGACAGCGTGATGACAGCGTTTCGATGATCGAGCTATAGTCGAACTCTTGGAGAGTTTGATCCTGGCTCAGGACGAACGCTGGCGGCGTGCTTAACACATGCAAGTCACGGGGGTCCGCAAGGACAACCGGCGAACGGGTGCGTAACACGTGAGGGACCTGCCTGGAAATGGGGGATAGC
>DATEHJ010000503.1:0-8010 GCA_035279645.1 Gemmatimonadaceae bacterium | reverse complement strand
TGCATGACGCCTCACGAGGACTTGCATGCGCTTCCTGACGTCTTTGACCGGTGTCGCGCTTGCTCTACTCTTCGCTACCGCGTGCTCCGAGCCGACCTCCTTGCACCCGCCGCGTCCGGGCGGCTTCCGGAACGCAAGCTCTACAAATACTAAACCTGCGCTATACCCGAACAGTCGAAAGTACCGCGATGCGGGCGTCAAGCCTGCGGTCGGACGCTCGGGTTCCGCGGCTGTACAGATGCGCGCATTATTGGGCGTCTCGGGGACGACCGACGTCGAGGTCACGACTGGAAGCTTCGATGGCGCCGCAGCCGCGTTAGGCCACCTCGCCAGCGTGCAAGTGAAGAGTCTGGCGAATGGTGCCTCATTCACGAGCAACCAAACGAGCCTAACGAGTAACAGTGCGAGCTTTCCGTACACGGGTGTTGCGCACGGCACGCCGGTCAACGTCCAGGCCATCGTGCGTGATGTGGATGGGCCACGGAGCGACGTCGTGAACGTCGCCGACGTCGTGCATTTCCGTCCAGATCTCTTCGCCGAGATCCAAGGGCCGGCCGGCGCACCGATCGGCGGCGCCATTAACTTTTTCGCCGTTGTCAGTGAGCGGCTGGGCGAGCTCGGCGCCCGCGCCAGCTGCGTGGCCTACGTTGACGGCACCGAAGTCGATCGCGCCAACAATATCTGGATCGACGCGGGCAGCTCGGTGGGTTGCATGTTCACGGTGACATTCGCGACCACGGGAACGCACAAGGTTGAGGTGCGCATCGAGAATGTGCAGCCCGGCGACTTCGACGACTCGAACAACATCGCGTCGACGACGATTCGCGTCCAGGAACCCAACGGCTATGCCGCATACTCGCTTCAGGCACACGACTACACCATCAACGACAGTTTCCGGTTTGTCACGCTCTTCGACGGAATTCTTTCCGATCAGCGACAGACGCAGACGGGCCGAGAGCAGTTCGCGTCATTCGTCGGCCTGATTCCGCAAGCGCTCGCCTTCCCGATTCGCCTTCACGGGGAAATCGCGACGAATGGGGCGACGATCGACGTCACCGATGACACGTTCGATTCGGCGCCGTTCGTCGATTGGCAGCCCGGTTACTGCGATTCGCATTTCCCTACCAGCAATAGCGACACGTTTGTCTGCGTCTACACGGGGGGCTACCTCGCCGGACAGACCGTCGTTCAATACGACTGGTCCGGTCAAGAGATACGGTATCATAGCGACACGTACAGCAAGGTTTGGGGCGACGACACGTCGGAACCGAGCTATCAAGCGAGTGATTTCGCGGTAACAACGCCGTTGGTCACCTTCGGTCCCGACCTGACAGGCGAGCTCGCGATCTACAGCGGAGGCAGCGCCACCCCCGTGGCTTCCGCGGCGAACAGGATCTCGCTTGCGCCGGACGTGCAACGACTCGACGTGGTACATCCATCGTGCACTCCGGACCTGTTTCCGCCGGTGACATGCTTCGAGTCGCACTTCCTTCTTACCGGAAATTTCGGATACACCGACTTCGGTTCCTGGCCGGTGTTCACGCCATAGTCCCCTCCCCATGCATCGGCTTCAATGCATCCTCGCGAGCGCTTGCGTCGTTATTGCCCACCCTTTGCGCGCACAGGCCTCCGCTGATACGACTGGTCCGGCCTTTCGCCGTGGACAGTGGGGCGCCGAGTTCATCCCGAGCAGAGACCTCGCCGAAGGTGGTGTGCTCCGCCTTAGTACACCTACTCGGGCGTGGGTGCTGGATGGATCGGCCACTTTGGATCACGACAGCGCGTCGGGAAATTCCGGCACCCAATCAGCACATTCGATCTCCTTCAACGCACGAGTCGGCCCACGATGGTACCACAGCGAGTACGAGCAAGTGGTCCGGTTCGTCGGACTCGGTGTCTCGGGTAGCTACAGCAACGCGAGCAGCAGTCAGTCGCTCGGTACGTCCAGTCGTGAGGAGGTCTGGTCCGCGGGAGTATACGGGGAGCTTGGCTTGCAGTACCTGTTCACGCGACACCTTGGGCTCGGCGTGCGCGGAGACGTGGTAGGTTCGGGGAACAGCGTGCACATCATGCAGGGAGCCAGCACGACACAGCGCTTGACGAGCTATCGCGTAGTGCTCGAGCCGCCGCAGATCATCGGTACTTTCTACTTCTGAGTTCCTGGCGTCCCGGGTTGCTCCACGGGTGCGGCCGAACAGGGGCGGTAAATAGGTCCGACGCCGCTTTGTTTCCTTGCCCTACGCTCATAGCAAACGCACCTTCGAGACATGACGCACTACGGACAGTTCTGCCCCGTTGCGCTCGGCGCCGAGATCTTCGCGGAGCGCTGGACGCCCCTCATCGTCCGCGAGCTTCTCCACGGCGGATGCTCCTTCAGTGACCTTCACCGCGGTGTTCCGAGGATCTCGCGGAATCTCCTCACGCAGCGCCTCGAGTCCCTCCGCCTGAGCGGAATCGTCGAGCAGGTTCAAGCCAACGGTGAACGAAGGCACCTGTATCGCTTGACCACCGCGGGCCGCGAGCTCGCGCCCGTCATCGAGGCGCTCGGGATATGGGGCTTCAACTGGGCAAGCAAGGACCTCAGCGACGAGCACCTCGACCCCGACTTTCTCATGTGGGCACTGCGACGCATGGTGCGCGTCGATGCGCTGCCGGATGAACGGGTTGTCGTGATGTTCCGATTTCGTGGATATGCGGACCGCTGCTTCTGGCTCGTGCTGAGCCGCCCCGAGGTCGACATCTGCGTCGAGGACCCCGGACACGAGGTGAACCTCGAGGTCGAGGCGACCGTCGAGGCACTCGCGCGCGTGTGCCTTGGCCATCTGGACTTCCTGCAGGTGCTGAAGAGGGGAGAAATCGAGGTCCACGGAGCACCACGATATCGCAGCGCGCTCGCGAAATGGCTCGGCGTCACGCACTTCGCCGCCGTCGGCCGCAAGCCCGACCTCGCACGCCTCAACGCCTAACGGTTCACTTCCTGGGCTTTCAGTCCCACCCCGCCTTCCCCAATGTCACGACCGTGGATCAGAGCATGGTCATCATCTGGGAGGCCGGAATGAAGGCACTTATCAAAGGGACGGCTACGCGCATGCTCCAGGCAATGGTGCTGTGTGCATGGGTATCCGCGTGCGGCGGCGATCGGATCGTTCGCGCCTTCGCGCCACCTGAGGAATCGCTGGACTCGCGGAGTGTAGCGGAGCGCAGCTCGGGCGTCAGCGCGGGCGTCAGCGCGATGGCAACGTGGAATATCATCGCGCTCAAAACGACCGCCGCGGCTCCCTTCAGTCCGCCGCGGGAGTCGCGAAGCCTCGCCATCGTTTTTGCCGCGGTCAACGACGCGGTCTGTTCGATCACGCGCGAATGCGACCCCCACGTGCGCCGCATTGCGGTGAGTCACGCCGCCTCGATCGAGGCAGCCGTTGGGGCGGCGGCGCACGACGTGCTCGTCTCGATCTATAGCAGTTCTCCGGCACTCGTCGCGTCGGTTGACGCCAGCTACGACTCCGCACTCGCCGCCATCGGGCCGGGCCGCGCACGGGACAAAGGTGTCGCCGCCGGGAAAACGGCGGCAGCCGCAATACTCGCCCTGCGTGCGCACGACCACTCCCAGGATCCGATGACGTACACGCCGACGCCAGGCCTGGGGTCGTGGGTTCCTACGCCGCCGGCCTTCGCCGCCGCGCTCGAACCGGGGTGGGGAGCGGTCACGCCGTTCCTGCTCCACGCAGGCGCTCAGTTTCGTCCGCCGCCGCCGCCAACACCCGGTAGCGACGCGTATGTTCGCGACTATCTGGAGATCGTGGCCATCGGTGAGTTGAACAGTACGACGCGTACGGCAACGCAGAGCGAGGTCGCTCACTTCTGGATCTCGACCGGACCCCAGCTGTGGAATCAAGTCTATAGGCAGATGGCGAGCGCTCCCGGAGTCAACGCCGCGAGGGCCGCGCACGCTTACATGCTCGCTAACCTCGCCGGCGCCGACGCGATCATCGCAGCGTGGGACGCGAAATACACGTACCGCCAATGGCGGCCGGTGACGGCGATTCGAAGCCCGCTCGACGACGGAAGCGCGGCGACCGTGTCCAACCCGAACTGGACGTCGTTCATCACCACGCCTCCCTTCCCCGACTACATAGCGGGTCACGCGACGTACGCCGGAGCAGCCGAGCAGGTCATGACCGCGCTGTTCGGCGAGCATCCCGGCACGCTGTCGATCACGAGTCCGACGGCGGGCAACGTCACGCACACGTACCGGAACTTCCACGAGATCGCGGACGAGGTTTTGAACGCGCGCGTCTGGGGTGGCATCCATTGGCGCACATCGGTGGTCGTAGGGCGCGAGGTGGGACAAAAGGTTGCCGAGGCTGCGCTGGCCAGCACGCGTCGCGGCGATTCAGACGACGACTGGGCGAGGAGACGACACCACGCTCGGTGAACGGCGAGGACGCCGTCGAGCCGAAACGACAAAGTCCGGCATCGCCTAACGCGGTGCCGGACTTCCGATGTCTCCTGCCGGGCTCGAACTATGGACGCGGCAGTGCCTTATGGTCGGCCGGCGCGCAGCTGTTTGAGTACTTTCCCGAGTTGCTCGATCTCACGACCGTACGTTGCCCAGTCGCCGGCGCGCTGCGCCGTGATCGCGCGGTCGTAGTGCTGTTGCGCTTCTTGCAGCAGTCCCGTCGGAGTGTTCACAGCGGCGTTAGGCGTTCGCGCGGCGGCCGAGTCCGAGGCAGCGAGCGGCGCGCGAACAGGCGCTGCCGCGCCGAAGAGCGCGGCCAGGCCCGCCTCCAGCGTCTCAGCCATCGCAACGCGATTCTCGTGCGCGACGACGACGCGCTTCAACTCGGGAATCGTCCCACCCTCGGCGCGGAGATACAACGGCTGCACGTAGATCAGCGATTCGTTGATCGGGATCACGAGCAGCTCGCCGCGGATCACGCTCGAGCCCTTCTGGTCCCAGAGCGTGAGCTGCTGCGAGATGTCCGTCTCCTGGTTGATCCGATTCGCGATCTGCTTCGGCCCGTACACGAGACTCTGCTTCGGGAACCGATATGCGACGAGCTTCCCGTAGTTCGGCCCGTCCATTCGTGCCGCCATCCACGCGGCGAGATTGTCTTTGCCTCGCGGTGTGAACGGCGTCATGTAAATGAACTCCGGATTCGCTTCACCCGGCAGCCGCAAGATGATGTGGCGCATGAAGGGATTCGCGTTAGGCGTCCCCCTCCCCTTCTCCACATCGGGATACTGCCACTGATCCTCGCGATGGTAAAACGCGTCCGGATCTATCATATGATATGTGGCATAGAGCGCGGTCTGTTGGCGGAACAGGTCCGCGGGATACCGTAAATGCGCCCGCAGGTCTTTCGGCATCGCGGACATCGGTGTGAAGATCGCGCCGAAGATGGCCGCGTAGGTCCGGACGATTGGATCGGCCGGATCAGTCAGATAGGCAGTGACTGTCCCGTCATAAGCGTCGATCACGACTTTGACGCTATTCCGCACGTAGTTCGTGCCATCCTCCGTCTGCTGCGCATATGGCCAACTCGAGCTCGAGGTGTACCCGTCGAGAATCCATTTCAGCGTGCCCGAGTCGGTCACCACGAGATACGGCTCGGAGTCGAACTCCAGAAAGGGCAAAGCCGCTTGCGCGCGTTGCACGATGTTGCGGCGATAGAGAATCCGGCTGTCGCTCGTTAGGTACGACGACAGAAAAATGTCGGTCGATCCGAGCTGCCAGGAGTAAAGCAGTCGGCGCAGAAACGACCCCATACGAACGCCGCCGCGACCGGTGTAATTCGTGTACACGTTCCTGTCGCCTGCCGGATAGTCGAACTCTTTCTGCCCTGTACCGACGAACACGTAGCTGTTCGTGAGTTCGCCGTAGTAGATCTGCGGCCGCGTGACTTTGATGTCGATCGTCGACACGGGCGGCAGATCTTTGATGAACAAGACGGGCAGCCCTTCCGCGGTGACCTCGTTCACAGGGGCCATCGCGATACCCATCCCGTGCGTGAAGGTCAGCCGCTCGTTGATGAAGTTGCGCGTCGGAAGCGAGGCCGGATTGAGCTCGCGCGCCGAAAGATGAACTTGCCTGTAACGCCCGTTGATTACGTATCTGTCGTCGTTCACCGATGCGAAATCATAGTACGTTCGAATTTCCTGGAGCTGTCCGAACGTCTGCTTGAGAAGGTCACGCTCCCAAAGGCGCACGTTGTCGATCGTCGGCGCGTTGGCTTGAATGTTCGCCATCGAGAGCTGGACGTCACCCTCGAGATCGCGCGTCGCCACGCTGTCGAGCCGCCATGCGCGACGGGTCGCCGCAATATGCCGTTGGAGATACGGCCGCTCACGCGCAAGCTCGTTAGGCGCAACGACAAACTTTTGTTCAACCGCCGGCGCCAGACCGCGAAAGATGATCCCGACGGCGGCGTAGCCGACGAGCCCAACGAACGCGAACCAGACGAGCTTCTGGCGCAACACGCCATAGACGACGAGCGCCGCGGCGAGCACGCCGGCGGCCGCCGAGAGACGGATGCCAACGAGGAGCACGTGCGCGTCGGCGTAGCTCGCGCCGACCAGCGGACCGGTCGTCGAGTACAGCAGCGCCGAGGAATCGACGAACCAGAGTTGAATACTGAACAGCACGAACAGAAGCGCCAGCAGTGCGCCGAGATGCCGCGCCGGCCGCGCTTGGACCGTGACGCGTCGCGGGACGAAGGCGATGTCTCCGCGCGTCGCGTAGAGGAGCGCCGAACCGACCAACGCCACGAGGTTCAATGCGATGAGGGCGCTGAGCGCGAGGGAGATTGCGGGCAACTGAAAGAGATAGAATCCGATGTCTCGCCCGAAAAGCGGCTCCGCCTCACCGACCGGCACGCCGTGCAGGAAGAGGAGCGCAGGCAGCCACTGGGCCGACATCACTACTGCGGCGACGAAGGCGACGAGCGCCGCTCCGGCGAGCAGCAGCGGGGGAATGAAACGCGCAACGTCCAGGTGCACACCGGTTCCGCGATCCATGATTAGCGTCAGGATGTCGGTTCCGCGGCGCGCCCATCGCAGGTTGCCATACACAAAGACGAATGCGATGAACGCGGTGCCGACGAACAGCACCGAGCGCGCGACCAGCGACGTGAGAAACACTGACTGGAAGTGAATCTCGTTGAACCAGAGCCAGTCGGTCACGAAGCTCGCGAGCCACGGAAACACGACGGCGACGAGGAACACCGCGGCGAGGACGGCGAGCAGGATGCGGCGCGGCCGTGCCCTACTCGCTGGACTCAGCGTACGGCGCAATACGCGTGGGGGAGATGTCATCGAGCATCAAGATCGCGCCACGACAGCGCCCTGACTAGAGGTGCGCGAGGAGCCTGGAATGGCGACCTCGCGCGTCCGCGCGGTGGCCGATGGGAATCGATTTGCTGCAGAAAGGGACTGTACTGTTCGTGTCGCATTCGGCACGACGAGCGGTGATGGTCGCACGCTTTGTGAAAGAATGAGAATCATTGCCGTTTCCGAGTGAACAGCGATCGATATGACCGTCGTGGTCAGCGGTACGTGCGGAACAGTGATCGATACAGGCGTGACCGCTCGATGAATGTCGTCGCCACCTCGCCGTACGCATTTCGCGGCGGGCGGGCGCGCCGTAAGCGTTCACTGAACGCGAGGCACCGGCGAGTGACGCCCTGTTGGTGTCGCCAGTACGAGCGGCGCGATGAAGTGTCAGGCGCGCATCGCCGCCGGAACGTGCGACGCGGTAGTCCGTCGCGACGATCGTGTGATCGGATGGGAGAGCACAATCATCGGAACGCGTGCGATTGTCGGAAATCGCAATGAGCAGGACAGCGGTACGGCTGCACCAGCCACGAGCGTGGCTGCCACATGCAGCCGACGACGCTTCCACTCGAGCCGAACGAAGTTGCGTGTCAGCGGAACCACATCGAGCGCGAGCAGCACAGCGTTGCATGCGCGCGGAACACGTTTTTCGTTCTAGCCGAACAAGCTTTCAAGTCA
>DATEHJ010000502.1:0-4240 GCA_035279645.1 Gemmatimonadaceae bacterium | reverse complement strand
CGAGCCGGTCGTACTTCCCATCGTGCAACACCCCGACGACGGTCGCCCAGCCACGGCCGGAGTCGACGCGGCGGCCAATCGCATCTCCGTTAGGGAGGAATCGTTTCACAAACGCTTCATTCACGAGCGCCACCGGCAATGTCTCGGCGCGATCGGCGTCGGCGACGTCTCGCCCGCGAACGACTCTGATCTTCATCGTCGCGGCGTAGTCCGACCCGATGTGCGCGCGCTCGGTGGACATGTTCTCGTTAGGTGTCGGCGCGTATCCCTCGACCTTTACCTCCACGATGCGCCGGCCACCAAAGCCGAGTGGAACCATCGACGCCACCGTTGCCGAGGCGACTCCGGGCACGGCGCGGAGCCGCTGCAACAGCAGCTCGAGCATCGCGACTCCGTTCGCGCCGCTGAGGCGCGCCGCGCTGAAGTCGGTGTCGACGAGGAGCACGTGCTCCGGATTGGAGAACCCGACGTCGACCGACGTCGCGGACTGGAGCCCGCGCACGAACATCGCGGCGAGAACGAGTGCCAGCACCGACAGGGCGAGCTGACCACTGACGATCGAGGAACGCACCGCCGAGCGGCCGCGGGTCACCATGCGGCCGCTCTCCTGCGGTGCCGCAACGCTGCTCGCCGATACCCATATCCCCGCGAGCGATGGACCGAGGCCGCAAAGGACGGTGACAGTAACGGCGCCGGCGAGTGCCGCGACGAGGACGCGCCAGCTGGTGGACATGGACAGCGAGATCGGAAATGCTCCCTCGGGAATGAACGCATAGAGTATCCCGCGCGCGAGATACGCGATGGCAACTCCGACCGCGCTTCCCACGACGGCGATGAGGGCAGATTCGATCAACGGCACACGCACGACGCGCCACGTCGAGGCGCCGATCGCCCGGCGCAGCGCAATCTCCGCGCGACGTCCGTCGCCCCTAACGAGAAGGAGGCTGGCGACATTCGCCGACGCGAGCAGAAGGAGAAGACCGGAGACGGCGAGCATCGCGGTGAGCAACGGCGCAAGCGCGGACCCCAGAAACTCGACGCGAAGATACGTCATCCAGGCGCCCGGAGCAGGGCGATCGCCATACGATCTGGTGATTCGCTTCGCCGCTCCATCGGCGTCCTCTCGTGCCTCGTCGATCGAGACAGCCGGTGCCAACCGTGCGAAGACGAGCCACGACCGATTCTTGCGGTCGTCGAGGGTATTCACGCCAGTGAGGATCGGGTGCATCGAGAGCGGCACATAGAGCTGAGGCACGACGCCGGTGTAGATACCCGAGAAGCGGGGCGGCGCGACGCCGACGACGGTGACTGCCTGGCCGTTCAGAAGCAGCGTCTTCCCGATCACACCTGGGTCGCCGCGAAAGCGATCGAGCCAATACTGTGAGCCAAGCATCGCCACTGGCGCGCGCGCGTCGACGTCGGCACTCGTGATGGCACGCCCAATCGTGGGCCGCACTCCGAGTACGGCGAAGTACGTTCCGCTCACCGTTGTGACGAGAATGGGTGAGGACCCTGTTTCCCCCGGTTCGCGGCTCGCCACGCGAATGAGCCGCCAAGCGGCCATCCCACTGAAGGAGTGGGTCGCGTCGCGCAGCTCCTTGAACGTCTGATACGACCAGGCGCCCATGCCACCGTTCGGCTCTCCGACCTCGATACCGACGAGGCGGCCTTCGTCGGCGACGGCGGGAAATGGATGAAGAACTGCCGCATCCATCCAGGTGAAGACGGCGGTGGCAGCACCGACGCCGAGCCCGATCGACAGGATGGCGGCGATGGTGACGTAGGGTGTGCGACGCAGCGCACGTGCGGCATAGCGAAGATCGAGCCAGAAGGTGTCCATGCGACGTCCGGATGAATGGAGAAGCCCCTCTCGTCTAGTCTCCTGACGGACCGATTTCTTTCACGTCGAGCGCGGCATTGACAGTATTGCATGGTTTCGCGATGGTAGAGACCCTGTGAGTATACGCTCATCACCATGAACGAAGGGCTGGAGGTCTACATGAAGGCGATTCGATTCCTTGCCACGCTTACGGCGCTTGTCGCAGCCTCGGCGTGCGGAGACGGCCGCAACGTGCAGCCGACGGCTCCGTCGTTCACTGCTCTCGCCCAGTCCCCCAATTTCGCGTCGTCGGATGCGGGACCGATCCAGACGTCTGGACACTTCGACGCGATTGTCGACTTTTCGACGGTCACGCTCACACCGAAGGGCCAGAATTGCCTGCTCCAGGTGGCGGGCCGAGCCGTCTTTTCCGGAACGATCGTGGGAACTGGCATCGGGCAGACGAGCGCATTGGAGTTTGCGCCATGCGCGGATGTTGCGGCTCACCCGCCGGGCACATTCCCCGACGTCTTCCACTTCGACGGCGTATTCGAGGGCACCGTGGGTGGCCAGCCAGCGCGGGCGAATATTCGCTACATGGGCCGCGTGCAGGTCGGCGGCGCCATCGACGGGCGTTTCGTATTCTCTAATGGCGTGGCCGGCGAGGTGGACGTCGATGCCGTGGTAGCCGTTGGCGGAACATACCGCGGTTCGGTCGTCGTCAAGTGATATTGACATGCAAATAGAACCACTTTCACCCGCCACGAGCTCCCGACCAATGGAGTCGAGCTCTTTGCGCTTCCAAATCGATCCCTCTCGCGAGGAATCGCAGCGGGCTTGCGCGGCGATGGTGCGTGCGTGCCTTCCGCCGAGTCGACGCGACCTGATTCTCCTGGCCCTGTACGTGGCAGTCGGTGTCGCGGCGTTCTATTTCACTCCCGACACGACCGCGACGACATTCCTCATCGGCATGCTCGCGATCACGGCGGCGGTGATCGCAATCGAGGTGGAGGGGCGACTGCGCGTTAGGCATTTGCGAACGGCCGACCCGCATGCGGAGGAGACTCACTTCGTCGAATTGAATGCCGAGGGGGTCCGATCCTGGTGCGCTCACGTCGACGCCCGCTATCCGTGGCGCGACTTCTCGAAAGTGGCCGAGGACAAGGAGTTCTATCTCTTGCTGCGGCTCTCTGGCGCGGGCTCCGCGATCCCGAAGCGTCTTCTGGACCGCGTCACTGATGCACAGTTGCGCGCGCGAATCCGGGAATGGTCGCCCGATCGTGGTGCGTCACTCACTCCGGAGCTCGAGTAGGCTCTTCGGCTTTCGAATCGGGGGTGAAGCACGCATTTTGGGGAGCATAGGGAACCGAGAGGCAGGTATGCCGCGCGATCGGCAGGTGCTGGTGTTCGCAGGGATCAAGAGCAGCGTCGTCGCGATCGACGATCGCACTGGAACGGAAGTCTGGCGGGTGAGGCTCCGGTCGTCCGACTACGTAACCGTTCTCTGGGATGGAGAAGCGCTATTCGCGGCCAATGCCGGGGAGATGTGGCGCCTGGATCCCGAGCACGGAAACGTCCTCTGGCATAACGAGCTCAAAGGAATGGGACGCGGCATCGTGAGCCTCGCGTCCAGTCGCCTGGCGCAGACCTCCGCCGATGCGACCCTCCTCGCGGAGAAGCGTCGTCGCGAGATCGCGGCCGCGAGTGCGGGCGGCTGAGAGCGACATCGCACGCGAGGGCTTGGCCTTGAATGCTTTATGGAGGTTCCGCGTCCTTGATCATCCAGACCCCACGACTCCAGCTCGTTCTCGACTCGACCGAGTCGGTACTCGCGCGCATCGACGCGTTGAGCCCCGCCGATCGCGCCGAGGTGTCGCCCGAGTGGCTCGCCCGCATGCGGAGCTCGGCGCCGAGCCCGTGGACGCACGGCTTCACCGTGATCGAAACCGAGAGCAAGACCGCGGTCGGAGGTGGCGGCTTCAAAGGTCCGCCGGACTCGGACGGCATGGTCGAGATCGCGTATGGCATCAACGAGACGCATCGCGGACGGGGCTACGCCAAAGAAGTCGCCGCGGCCCTCGTCGACTACGCGAGGAGCGCACGCGCGCGCGTCATCCGCGCGCACACGCGTCCCGAGAACAACGCGTCGGCGCATGTCCTCGCCCACTGCGGATTCGAGCGCATCGGTGAGGTCGTCGACCCCGAGGACGGTCTCGTGTGGCGCTGGGATTTTCGTCGTTAGGCACTTCACCCTTACATGCATGCGCGCGCTGCTGCTCGGCCTCATCCTGCCCGTCGTTGCGCAAGGACAATCCGCCCCGCGCGCGAACGACGCGCCGGTGATCCGCGTGCGCGGGGCGTTTTTTGCCCTTTCCGTCGCCGACCTCGACGCGAGCACCAAATGGTATGTCGAGAAGCTCG
>DATEHJ010000501.1:0-14645 GCA_035279645.1 Gemmatimonadaceae bacterium | reverse complement strand
TGTCGGCCCGATGATGAAGTTCCCGTCGACCGTGGGCGAAGGCGCCGCGCCGTCGGGGAGCTCGGCGGCGGCGACGTAGCCCGGCGTGTGGGGATCGCGCGCCGGCGGCGCTGGACGCAACAAACGCGTGGCCGGGGGCGGCGGCGACTGAGCGCTACCCGTCTGAGTTCCGCTCGCTTGCGCGTTCGCCTGCGTCACCGCGCCAACGAGGACGAACAGCGCCGACAATGTCATTGGTCCACGCATCGCCGATCTCCCTCGAGATGCTTGTTCACGGCGCGGGCAGTCGCGCGCGCAGCCAGCGGATCTGGCCGCGATGATTGATCTCGTCTTCTCCAACGTGAAACCAAGCCCAGTGCGCATTGATCCTTGGAATCGGGGGCACGCTGCGTTCCAGCCAGGCATCGTCGCGCGCGGCGAGCATCTCCAGGGTGCTCCGCCGCACCGCCGACAACTCTTCCAGATAATGCTCGAGGGGCTCGCCGCGCAATTCGCGACGGCCGTTCGCGCCGAGCTTGAGGGCCGTCGACAGGAGCTCGTTCTCCTCAGGCGAAAGCATTCGTTCGTCGAACGTGAGGATTTGGTATGACCGCTCGACGGCGGTGATGTGAGCGAGGAGCGCGCCGATGGAGTTGCTTTCCGGATCATGGAGGTGATCGAGCTCCGGGACCGACAAGCCCTCGACGGCGGCGAGGGTGGTGGATCTCGCGTACGTCAGCATGGCGACGAGTCTTCCGATCGTCGGCGAATAGCCTGTGAGCGGTTCGATCCGCAGTGGCGACGGTTGCATTACGTTCGAGTCACGAGTGCAGCCTGCGTCGGTTTCGTCCGGTGGCGCGTGCCCAGTCGCGATACGTCTTGGGGACGTTCATCGACTTGAGCGAATGCCAGGCCTTCACCGCGCCCTGATGTGTCGCGTTAGGCTCCGAGGCGAGAAAGTCGCTGACGAAGTTGATGTAGCGGCCATGCGGAATGCGCGAGTAGGGCTCCTCCGTCCGGCTGAGCCGCACGTATTCTCGCACGAGGTCGCCGTAGGTGATCGCCACACCGTCGGCGATCCGCGCTTCGCGCCACCGGTTCAACCGATAGCGCGCACCAGACCGTCGATGATAGGACGGATCGAGCGCTTGCGCCTCTCGCTCGAGGAACTGTTTCGTCGTCGCGTTGTTAACGTACCCGACGATGCGCAAGCCGAGACGCAGGCCGCGGTCGACGTCGCGAGTGGTCGGAGTCGACTTGCGTCGTCTCGGTTGAGTCGCGATCGTGCCCGACTTCAAGAATGCTCGAATCGCGCGCTCCAATTCATCCTTGCGAAGTCCGGCCGCGGATGGAAGCCCCAAGCGTCGCGCGAACGACTTGAGCTCGAGCGCATACCAGTATCCGTTGTCAAATTGGTCGAGTGTCATCGACGGCGACAGGCGGCGGTGCCTCATGAAATCGTGATATTGCGGCCAGAAGAAAGAGCACGCAGATGGCCAACCATCCACCACCAACAGTTTAAGCACAACGTTCGTCGGCACAACGACCTATGCTCAGGGGATTGCTCGCCTGAGCCGTGACGAACGCGTAAATTGCCCGTTCCTGCACCACTCCCAACGTCATCACCTAACGAACGTCCAGCGAGGCCTCGATGCGACGACAGCTCGCACTCACGTCCGTCCTCCTCCTTGCCGCGGTCAACGCCGCGAAGCCGCAGGGCGTCCGCCTTCAAGACCTTCGCCGCGACGATATCCAAACGTTGCGCCCCTTCGGCACGCTCCAACAGCAGGCCGAGCTCCAACAGGCGTGGCTGGCGAAGCGCCTAACGACTGTTCTCCCCGCGCTGATGCGGAAACATCACATCGACATGTGGATCCTGCCGATGCGCGAATACAACGAGGATCCGGCCTTCAGCTCCATCGTCTCGGCGACGACGTTCGCCGCGCGCCGCCGTACGATCTACGTCTTCTTCGATCCCTGCGCGCAGACCACGCGCAGCTGCGACATCGAGCGCATCGCCCTCGGCGGCACCTCTCAGGGTGGTCTCTTCAAGGCGGTGCGCTCGACCAAGTCCGCGGCC
Source organism: Gemmatimonadaceae bacterium (assembly GCA_035279645.1). Lineage (GTDB taxonomy): Bacteria > Gemmatimonadota > Gemmatimonadetes > Gemmatimonadales > Gemmatimonadaceae > AG2. The sequence continues at coordinate 12,586 of DATEHJ010000501.1, read as the reverse complement.
GGCCCCGCGGGAGGCAAAGCGCAGAATCAGGCGGAGCTCTGGGGCGACGAGCAGTGGTCGGTTCTCAAGCAGGTTATCGAGGAACGCAAGCCTAACGCGATCGGCGTCGACATCTCGCGCACCTTCGCCTTCAGCGACGGCCTTTCCGCCGGGGAGCTCGAGGGAATGAGCGCCGCCCTCGGACCGACATGGACCAAGCGCTTCAAGCGCGCCGAGGGGCTCCCGCTCGATCTCATCGCGACGCGGCTGCCAGAGGAGGGAGAGTTCTACACGCGCATGCAGGAGTTGGTCTGGCAGATCATCGACACCGCCTTTTCAAACGTCGTCATCAAGCCTGGTGTCACGCGCACGTCGGACGTCGTGTGGTGGATGCGACAGAAGGTCAACGATCTCGGACTCGGTACCTGGTTCCATCCGTCGGTCGAGGCGCAGCGCCGCGGCGCGACCGACGAGCAGCTCGGTGAGGATCCTGTCATCATGAAGGGCGACGTGCTACACTGTGACTGCGGAATCACGGCGCTGAGGCTGAATACGGACACGCAGCACATGGGATATGTCCTGCTCGACGGCGAGACGGAGCCGCCCTCTGGCCTCCGTGTCGCGTTAGGCGCGTCGAACAGGCTGCAGGACATCGTTATGACGGAGATTCGACCGGGGCGCACAGGGAACGAAATACTGAAGGCGGCACGCGCGGCGATGAGCGCGGCGGGAATCGACGGCACCGTCTACACTCATCCGATCGGCATGAACGGGCACGGCGCCGGTCCGCTCATCGGGCTATGGGACTATCAGGATGGCGTCCCGGGGCGCGGCGACGCGAAGGTGATTCCCAACATGTGGTTCTCGATCGAGCTGCAGGCCACGTCGGCGGTGCCCGAGTGGGGTGGCCAGAAGCTGCGGTCAGCACAGGAAGAGGACATGATGATTGGCGACGACGGCGTGCCGCGCTGGGCGTTCAAGCGCCAAACGCAATACCATCTGGTTCGCTAGCGATCTAGCTTTGCGATGTGATCGACTCGAGCGCATGGCGCGCCATAGCGGTGCTGTGCGGCGGCCTCGCGCTGACGACGAGCCCCGCCGCGGCGCAGGCCACGTATAGGCTGGCATTCACGGTCATCGACTCGGTGAGTGGTGCATGCGTGCCGCTCGCGAGTGTCGAGGTGGCGTTGCCGGCCGGTGCGGCCGTGGCGTCCTCTCGGTTGACGACGGACTCCGCGGGACAATTCGTCATCCGAGCGGCGGACGGTGAGCAACTCCTCATCACGGTCCGGCGCCTCGGTTTCCTGCCGGCAGCCGTCCGCATCAGCCCCTCACAGCGCGATTCGAGCTTCGTCATCGCCCTCGCGCCGTCGGCCGCGGTGCTCGCGCCGACGATCACTCAAGCGCAGGCGACCGAACGCCGCCTCGCGGTCAAGGGCTTCTACGAGCGCCGTCACGTTGGCCCCGGAATCTTCTTCGATTCTGCCCAAATCGATCAGAAGAAGCCCTACGATCTCCTGTCGCTGCTTCGGCCGTATCTTCACCGCTGCACGATGATCTTCGTCGACGGAGTGCGAATGCTCGGCCTGCGCGACGTGAAAGTGGAGGATGTGCTCGCGATCGAGATCTACGGAAGCAACCTGCAAGCACCGCCACAGTTCGCGAACCCGATCGAGAGCACGAGCCGGTGTGGGAGCATTGTCGTGTGGCGGCGGTTCTGAATTGCAAAGCGTCAACGCGGACTAACACAACACTGCACGAGCGAACACGGACGAATCAACGCTTTAGACTAGACGGGCCACGGAATCCGTGGCGCGATCGACCTCGTCCACCGTGTTGTAGATATAAAAACTCAGGCGACAGCTCGCCGGTGGATCGAGCTTCAGCGCATGGTGCGCGAGTGTTGCGCAGTGGCATCCCCCGCGCGACTCGACGCCGACAGCGTTGAGCGACTCCGCCAGCTCCAATGGATTGTGGCCGTCGACGTTGAAAGAGACTAATGGCGTTCGCCGCAGGGCGCTGCGCGGGCCGTACATCCGTAAACCCGGCACGCCCTCGAGTCGCTCGAGGGCGCGCTCCGTGAGCTGTTGGGTGTAGCCACAGACACGGCCCATCGCCCGCTCCATCGCACCGCGCGCGATCGCGAGGTCGGTCTGGAAGTACCGATGCTCGCCGTCGTGCAGCATGAAATCGAGCAGGAGACGAATCGCCTGCGCAGAGACGATCGTGCCGAGGACGTTGGGCGTTCCCGCGGTGAACTTCCACGGGAGCTCGTTGTACTGCACCGCGTCCGCCGTCACCTGGCCCGTGGCGATCATGTCCCCGCCGTAAAGGAATGGACGCAGCGACGCAAGGATCGACTCGCGCGCGTAGAGGACACCGACACCGAACGGCGCAAGAATCTTGTGAAACGAGAAGGAGAGGAAGTCGACGTCGAGCGCCTGGACGTCGACGACGCTCGACGGGACGAGCTGCGCGCCGTCGATGAGTAGATACGAACCACGCGTGCCAGTCGGTTGTTCGTACCCACTGGCTGACGCGAGCGCGCGAACTTCGTGGACGGGATTCTTGGTGCCGAAGAAGTTCGAGGCCCCAGTGCAACAGACGAGCTTCGTGCGGTCATCGATGAGCGACGCCATGTGCTCCATGTCCAGCTCCCCCGTCACCGGATCGAAGCGAACGAGCCGATACTGCACGTTCACTCCGAAAGCGGGCAGTATCTCGCGACAGAGCCCGTACCAGGGCACATAGTTCGAGTTGTGCTCCATCAACGTCGTGACGACGTTGTCGCCGTCGCGGAACTCGGTCATGAGCGAATACATCACCGCGTTGTTCGCTTCCGTCGTGTTGCGATAGGCGATGATCGACCGCATCGACGCCGCGTTGATGAAACGCGCTATCGTTTCGTACGACGACTCGAACAAATGCGTCGTGACCTTGGACGCGTCGGACTGGCCGCGATGTACGTTCTCGTAATCGGGGGCCAGCGTGCGATAGAGGTCAACCAGCTCCCTCGGCGGCTGAGTGCTGGCCGCGTTGTTCGTCACCACCCGTCCCGAGCGCGGGAACAGGAAGTGCTCGCGTATGGCGGCGACGTCGATGGAAGCCGAGTCGCTCATGACGGTTCTGATCTCGGTGGTACTCGTAAGGCTCCGGCGCCGCACTCATTCTGGCGAGGTCAGGGCCGGGCCGCCAGCCCAACACGTTCGGACGATTGACATCGAGCCGGAGTCCCCCGATACTGCTGGTAGCGCGCTACAGGGCGCCTCCAACCCGCGGCAAGGGAATTATTCCCACCTGATTTGGTTCAAAGGACGCGTGCGCTTGCACCTTCTTTCAGCCTGGCTTCAGCGGGGAACAGGCGATTCATGAAAGGAGGTTGCCATGAAGTCGCTCCCTTCGCGCCCGTCACTCGAGTCCCTCCGAAAACAGGCAAAGCAGCTCGCACGTGATGTCGCCGCCGGCGACGCCGGCGCTGTCGCGCGTGTGCGGGCGCAACTACCCCACGTCGATGCGCCGTTGACGCAGCGCAACGCTCAACTGGTGATCGCGCGCGAGTACGGCTACGCCGGCTGGCATGACCTCACCGCCGAAGTGAGCAAACTCCTCGGCAAGGGGCTGGAGTGGGCGGTAGAACAAGCTCGACGCGTGATTCACGACAACGACGTCGAGGGATTGAAGCAGCTGTTGGCTGAACATCCCGCCCTCGTTTCATGGCGGAGCGCAGACAGTCGCGAGAGCGTGCTGGGATTCGCAACGGACTCCTATGGCGACAGCTTCGACCCGGGCAGGGAAGCGCTCTTCACGCGGGCGGCGTGCGCGGAGCTGCTGATCGACGCGGGCGCGATCGTGACGCCATCAGTGCTCGATGGCCTCATCGAATCCCGCACCAGGGGGCTCCTGCATCTCTTTCATAGGAAGGGACTGCTTCCGCGCACGCTCGAGCTTACTTCAGCGTTAGGCGATCTCGACGTGGTTCGCGCTGCCCTCGAACGAGAGGGGAACAATCTCGCGGCTGTCAATCGAGCGTTCATGTGCGCCTGCCGATTCGAGCACGAGACCGTCGCGTCCCTCCTGCTCGACCGAGCCATCGCGCTCGATCCCGAGCTCGGCGAGCACGTCGATGGAAGCATGGGCCGCGCCGCCTTCCTTAAGCATTTCGTCGGAAATCGAACGCTGGCCTTCTCTCACGCCAGACCAAATGGACCGTGGCAGGCCTTCGTGATGGGCCAGCTCATGAGAACCGTCGAGGATGCCGACGTCGTGGCGTTCGTGAGCGCGCTGAAGCGCGAGCCCTGGCTGCTTGGCGATGCGCACGTGCGGTTTCAGGCCGGACTCGTCGAGCGGGCAACGATGCGGAATCGCCCCCAACTCGTCGAGGCTTTACTCGACCTCGATCCCGCATTAGGGCGAAACCAGCCGCGGCCCCCGGCACACGCCATCGAGTTCGCGATCACCTACGCGAAGCTGCACCTCATTCCGCTCCTCACGCGCATCTGGCCCCTGCCGGACGACTTGCCGCATGCGGCGGCGATGGGAAACCTCGTGCGCGTAAAGCAGTGGTTCGATGAATCGGGCGCACCGGCGCTGGGCAATCTCGACAATCACTTTCCCTACAACACACACACGTCCATCGACTACGAGTGGAGCACGTCGCGGACGCAGTCGATTCTCGACACGGCCCTCGCCTGGTCGGTCATCAACCGCCAGTTCGACGTGGCGGACTTCCTCCTCGAGCACGGCGCGGACGTCAACACCAGGTGGGGCTCTCATGAGCCGGCGAGCATCCTGCACGAGCTGGTGGGACAGGTTGGCACCGGCGAGAATCCCGCGAACTATGAGTCGATGCAATTCCTCATCGACCACGGCATCGACCTGACCATCAAGGACCACCGTTGGAACGCCACCGCGTGTGGCTGGGCGCGCTACGCCGCGAAGGACGAGAAGATGGCCCAGTGGCTGGAGGACGCGGAGCGACAGCGTCGCGCGCTAGGGACACCGCATTGAGAGCTCGCGCGGATTGCCGCGCACGCCGACCGCACGAATTCACCGTCGTTCCCGAAGGACGCAACGTTGTTCCACCTTGACGCGCGCCCCGCCCGCGAGTCGAAGTCGCTCGTCCGGTGACCTCGAGACACGTTCCGCGGGGACTCACGCCCGTGCCGAACGAACTCGAAGACCTGCCGCCTTGATCGCGCGTGCATTCCCTTGAATGCGAGCGCGTGCCCCAGGAATTGACGCGTGTTCCGCCAGGATTCACACGCGTTCCGCGGCAACGGGAAGCTGGGCCCGTCGTGCGAAATTTCCAGCCGCGCGAAGTTGAGCTTGTACCGCAGGCACGCGAAGCTGTGCCCAGGAACTCATGCGCGTTCCGCAGGAAACTCAACTTCGTGCGGAGGAATGCGAGCGTGGTTCGCAAGAACTCAACCGCGGATCGCAAGAAAGCGGACGCGCGCCGCAAGAATGAAAGTGCGCGCCCCAAGAACTCAAACGCCCACCCCAAGAACTCAAACGTGCACCCCAAGAACTCAAACGTGCGCCGCGAGAATGAAAGTGCGAACCGCAAGAATTCAACCGCCGACCGTGAGAATGCAAACGCCGACCGCGAGAACTCAACCGCCGACCGCGAGAATGCAAACGTCGACCTCGAGAACTCAAACGCCTAACGCGAGAATGCAAACGCCTACCGCAAGAACTCGAACGCGCACCGCTAAGGTATGCTCGTCCACCGCTAGGTCACGCTCTTGTACCGCCGTGTTGCACCAGCGCACCGCTAAGACGCGCAGCTCGCTCGCAACAACTCACCTGTCGACCGCGCACCTTCGAGGGCTCACCGCTCACCCACGCACGCGCGTCGGGCATTTCAAAATGCTGACCGTTCATGCGATCGCGCATCCGACCGTTCTCATTTCGCTGCCGCCCACCGCTCAGTCGGCACCGCTCACTTCGCACTCGTCAACGCTCATTTCGCAATCGTCACCGTTCATTCCTCACTCGAGACCGACGATGTTGACAACACTCCCGCTGCTCGCGCGACCGCCCCTTCCAATCCAACAGCATCACCGGTGACGCATGCTCGTCATTCGGGCACTTCTCTCACGGGACCTTCGTGACGCCCACATCGTGCGCCGACAAAAAATCTCTCAGCGCTTTGCGGACCTCGACCGCGCACTCGAGATACGAGAAGTGTCCGCATTCCTTAATCGTCACAAGCTTGGCGTTAGGAATCGCCGAAGCGATTTGTTTCGCGATCTCAGGCGGGATGAAGTCCGCCTCCCCAGCGATAACCAGTGTCGGGATGCGCAACGCGCGCAACTTAGGCAAGAGGTCGTACCCGGGCACGTTCCAGGTGTCGGCATAGAGCCGCTCCTCGACAGCCCATGCCTTGAGAATTCCATCCTTCCCCTGACTATGGAATCCCGCTGACATCCTCGCCATCAGCTTCTCGTAGTCGGCCGGCCGCCGCAACGCGTGTTCGAAGTGGATGCGATAGCGCGCGCTGACAGCATCGGGATCCCCTTCCTTATAAGCGGCGCTCGCCATGATCTCTCGTTGGCGATCCATGTCACTCCCTAGTTGCGCGAGATACGATTCGCGCAGCACCGCGCGCTGGCTCGCGGACCCCGGCGCAGGATTCATCAAGACGAGGTACGACACCCGTGTCGGATGACGCAATGCGTACTCCAAGGCGAGCACTGCTCCAAAGGAGTGCCCGAGCAACACCGGCGCGTTAAGCCCAAAGTGTTGCCGGACTCTATCGATGTCATTCAGATCGGATGCGAGGGTCACCTCCTCAGGCTTAACGCCTTCCGCGGACTTTCCTCGCCCGCGTTGGTCGTAATAGATCAGGCGGTAGCTGTCCGAGAGTTGGTCCAGGTCGGGAAGCAGATACCCTTGGTCGAAGTCGGGCCCTCCGTGGAGAACGATGACCGGTTGCCCGCGCCCGATCACGCGGGCGTAAAGAGAAGCCCCGCCGACTGGGACGCGGGTTTCAGTTGCCGCCGTGCCACCCGGGCCCTTCTGCGCCAGCATCGAATGCGAAGGCGTGGCGGTGACGAGCACCGCGACCAAGGCTGAGACCATCCAGCGAGTGCTCATGACCTGTAGTACCTCGCACTGGTTCATTGGACCCGCGTGAACCGGAGATGCCTAACGCGCCCGGCTTCCACCGTGTAGCCAGTGATCCGCCCTTTCGCGTCACGCGCCACGTCGATCACGCTGCCGCCGCGTGTGAAGCCGTCCTTATACGAGGGCTCGAACACGCCTAACCGCCGATCGCTCGCGTAGACGACGAGCTGTCCCTTCTCGACCTTCCACACCTGTGTCGTCTCGACTTCATCGCTCCGGTAACTGCCCGCGTACTCGGCGAGCTTCGCCGGCGTGAGCGCGACGGTGTCGGCGCGCGCGTACGTCACCGTTTCCGACGTCGTGCGCACGATCATGCGGTCGGCGTCGAAGCGCAGCTCGGTGCCGGACTCAGCGCGGAAACGGCCGCCATCGAGCGGGACGAGCCGTGTGCGTTCGCCGCCGCCGAGGGTGAAGAGCGAGTCGCCGACGAGTCGCGTGCGGCGCACTTCGCCGCGCTCGACGTTCCGCCATACTCCGACGAGCGCGCCAAGACTCGACGCCGGCACATCGGCGCGCGGTGAGCCGGCGAGGGCTGCGGTCCACATGGTCGCGCTGTCTGGCTGCATGCGCTCGGTGAGGTAGATACCCGCCACCTTGCGCGCGAGGGAGTCGGGACCGGACGTCGTTAGGTTGCAGAACGTCGCGACGGCGAAGTGCTCGTCGGGGAAGCGGATGAAGTGTCCGCGATAGCCGGCCCAGCTTCCGCCGTGCGAAACGATGCGCAGGCCGCGGAGCGTCCCGACGCTGAGGCCGATCGCGTACGCATCGTTAGGTCCGGACCGCGCCGGCGAGCCATCGTTCAGTTTCGTCGCCGTCGTCATCGTCTGGATGATGTCGCGGTCCCCGACAATGGCGGCGTCGTAGTTGTTCAGCCAACGGCCGAAGTCCTCGACCGAGGTATGCACGGCACCTGCTCCCATAATCGCGCCGTCGTACGTCGAGCGTGCGACGCGGAAGCCGCCACCCTGCCGCGGCGAATATCCCTCCGCGCCGTTCGGTATGATCGTCGTGACGTCGGCGAGGATGCGCGTGTCGTGCATGCCTAGGGGCTGGAAGATGCGCTCGTCGGCGAACTGGGCGAGCGTTTTGCCTGTTAGGCGGTAGACGATCTGCGCCGCGAGGATCCACCCGGAGTTGGTATAGAGATAGCGCGCGCCGGGCTCGTAGTTGGGCTCGGCCGAGTGCGTGATGACGCGGAGCGCGTCGATCGAATCCCCAGCGAACGTCCGTCCGGTCTGGCCCATCATGACGTAGAGGTCGCGTAGCCCGCTCGTCTGACTCAGCGCGCGCCGGAGCGTGATCTTGTCCGCGTACGGAGGCATCTCCGGGATGTATTTCCGGATCGGATCGTCGAGAGAAAGCTTGCCCTCCTTCTGCAGTATGAGGATGGACATCGCGGTGAACTGCTTCGAGATCGACCCGACGTCGAGCACCGACCGCGGGGATAGAGAGACGCCGTGCTCGAGGCTCTCCATCCCATAACCGCGCGCGTAGAGGATTTTGCCTTCTTGGTAAACACCGAGGGCGCAGCCCGGCGAGTCGGTGCGGTCGAACGCCTGGAAGACGCTGTCGGCGCGGATCGCGCGGGCGTCGCGCAGGCCGATGATTTGTTGGGCAGGAGCCGCGTTAGGCGCGGCGACGATGGCGGCGAGGACGAAGCGGGTGCGGCGCATGCGAGGCTCGAAAAGTAGTGCCTGAGTATTTCTGTCCAGCCAGTCGACCGCAATGCCCTGCACGCCGATGCTTGCGTTATGGTGAGCGCGCCAGAGCGTCAGTCGCGACCGACACAGGAGACGTGACGGCCACTCGTTCGAAATGCGCGATCAGCGGCTGCGCGCGAGGGATCGCGTTCCGCACTGCTGGCAGCCCGAGCGACGCCTTATGGCTGGACTCGGAGGCCCACACTTCCGTGACCCACAAGACGTTCTCGTCGGTGGTGTCCTTAGCGACGACGTAGCTCGCACAGCCGGGCATACTCGTCGCGCTCCCGCGCAGAATGTCGATCAGCCGGTCGCGCGCGCCGGCGACGGTCGTGAGCTTGACGATCAGTCCATACATTGTTGCCACATCACTCAGGGCGACTCGTTAGGTCGAGGGCTTCGGCGCGCTCGCCGTGGCTTGTCGTACCGAAACTCGATGACAAAAACTCGCCGCCCCGGGCCGTGCTTGGCAATCCGGAGCAGATCGACGACACCGACAAAGCCCGAGCGGCGAGCGAGTTCGGGGGTGATGTCGGCGAGACCGACCTCGAAGACCTTCGTGACGACGATCTCGCCCGGCGGCAAAGCATACCGCCCTCCCACTTTCACGTGAGGTCGTTGCCACAAGCGCACCGTGGTCGTGAGCTCGCCGCTCCGGATGCGGTCGCGCAGCGTGCGAAGGAATTGCACGATCGGGGGATGCCGAAGAATGACAACTACAAGAACATCGTAGTGAAAAGCCCAATCGCGCCGGAGTCGCGCCTGCTCAACGCCGGGATCAATGTCGTGCTAACACTCACGCGTCGCCATTGGGCCGTGACGAGCGGCAACGGCGCCACATGCGTCCCGTAGGTGCGGCTCGTCATACCGACAATGCCGCCGCCGAGCAACAAATGTGGGGCGACTCTGAAACGCACGGCAACGCCGGCGAATCCGTTCCCCCGATCCTTGGAGTCGCGATAGACGCCGCCGTCGGTGCTCACGAGGACGCGTTGGTCGTCGCGCACGACGTAGTCGACGCCGAGACCAAAGTTGAGCTGCTCATAGCGGCGCGTCACGCCGGGGGCTATCTGATACGTCCGCGATTGGTAGTGGTAGGAGAGCCCGAACACGTCCACACCCAATCGCGTCTGGGCGTGTGCGCTCTCGGGCGGCGCTAGCGCTACGGCCGCCAGGACGACGAGGCCGCGAACAAATATCGACACACAGGCCATCGCCGCCCCCGAAGGATCCCGCCGAAACTGGCCGTCTGACGCAACTGGACTACGCGGACAAGATGCGCACGCGTTCGCAATTAGTAAACCATCGGCAATTTCAGCGAGGGTTGGCCGACGACGCAGAGGCTAACGGTTTGATCGGAGGAATACCCAGCACCGGCGCGCCCGGCGGAGTGAGACCGCTCGGCACGTGCACCGGCGTCAGAGTTCCGAGACTTCGCGCGCGAGGATCGGTGAGTGCAAGAAGATACGCCGTGAGGTCGTCGATCTGCTGAGCGGTGAGAACGAGACCGTTGAGCCCACCCGCGCGCGTCGCCAGAATGTCGGCGGTCGTGGCCAGCAACGTTCCACGAAGCAGCGGATCGATCTGGCTCACGTCGTAGTTGGCCAGCTTGATGTCCGACTCGCTGTAGTGATCGACGAAACCGCGCAGCGTGGCGAACTGCCCCGCGTGGCCGTACGGGCCGGTGAGCTCGACGTTTCTGAGCGCCGGCGTCTTGAATGCGTACTTGTCGGTGGCGACGCCGGTCACGTTGATGCGTCCGAAGTCATCGTTCCCGCTAGGCCCGTTGCCTTCACCGGGGCCAAATTGCGCGAGCGCCACATTCCGTGTCTTGGCATCGGTGAAGAGCGGCCCGTTGTGACAGACGGCGCACTTCGCTGTCGTGCTCATGAACACGTTGGCGCCGCTGAATTGCTGCGGAGTGAGCGCGGCGTCGTCGCCGGCGAGGAAGTGATCCCACGATGTGTTGTTGAAGGTGAGCTGATCGACAAAAAAACCTGCCATCGCGTTCGAAGCGTGCGCGAACGTCATCGACGAGAACGGCGTTCCAGGATACGCGGCTTCGAAGAGTTGACGGTATTCGGCAATCGCTCCGAGTCGTGCCATGAGCGCCTTCCAGATGCCGGTGAAGTCGCTGTCTGGGATTTGCGCCAGCTCGTTTCGCGTGAAGCCGCCGGTCGTGATCGCGAGATTGTTTTGCCCGCGCATCTCGGTGCGCGACGTGACCGGGAAGAGACCGATCGCAGAAATCGCTCCGAACTCGAACACCTGCGCCATCGCTGGCGTGACCTGCGCGCTCGCTGGCGTATGAAATACACCCGCCGCGTCGACAGAAACACGGCCATCCCAAAACAGCTGATTCAGTCCGAAGAGGTTGAAGAGGGGCGGCGCGTTTCTCGGGATAAAGACGCCTCGCCCCAACGTGCGGTTTGTACCGAGACCGATTCCGCCTTCTCCGATCGAAAGGTTCTTCCCGTCGCCGGTCGCGAATGCGGGAAGATGGCAGGTCATGCATGCCATGTTGCGATTACCGCTGAGGATCGGGTCGAACGCGAGCGCTCGTCCGAGTTGCACGAGCTCCTTCCGTACGACCGGCGTCGGTGAAAGCGCGACAATCCCGCGGGTCGCCGCGAGGGCCCGGAGCGAATCGGCGGCGCCGTGCGTCGGTGTCTCATCGAAGCGCGGTGCGCCCTCGGCGCGTCTGACTGGCGGCGCAGATGCAAGATCGCGTTCGCACGCGGCCAGCATCGTGAGGAGGAGGAGCATCGCGCACGAGTGTCGTGCGCCGGGGCGAGGGCGAGAGTTGAGTGTTTTCATCATTCGCCAGCGTTGCGGTGGAGGGGAACAGCTTTTTCAGAACACGCAAGCCGGCCAACAAACGGGACACGTACTAAAGACAGTGTTACCAGATGTGCACGCGGGCGCTCGGCTCGACGTACAGTCGCTGCCCGGGAACTACGTCGAACGCCGCGTACCACGCGTCGATGTTGCGCACGGTATCCATCCGGTACGTCTCCGGCGCATGGGCGGTCGCGAGCTGCGAACGCATCGCCGTCTCGCCGATCTTCGCGCCGAAGGCCTGCGCGAAGGCGACGAAGAATTCCCTGTCCTCACGCCGCACGACGTCCCGATTCGCACCCCACGCACCCAATGCCTTACGATAGGCCTCGAATGCGGCGGTGAGGCCGGCGAGGTCGGCGACGTTTTCCGTCCGCGTTAGGCGCCCGTTGACACGGAAGCCGGGGAAGGGCTCGTAGGCCGAGAATTGCCGCACGATCGGCTCGGCGACGGCCTCGAACTTCGCCGAGTCGTCGGCGGTCCACCAGCGGCGCATCCGGCCGTCGGGCTCATAGTCGGCGCCGAGCACGTCCACGAAGTGGCTCATGTCGTGGCCGATGATCGCGCCGATCGCGCCATACGTCGCCGCATCCGACGCCGTCGAGTCGTACTTTGGCGGCTGGAGCAGCGCCGCCGAGAACGTGTAGGCATTTTGCTGGAAGATGAGGACGGCTCCGGCAGTCTGCGGCGCCATCACCCACTCGTGCGGATCGTATGGTTTGGCGAGGCGCGCCAACGCATGCCGGTAATTGCGCTCGGCGACACGCTGCGCGTTGCCTAACGCGTCGATGGCATCGATGCGAAGGTCGCTCCAGTCCTCCGACACTTCCGGGTATCCGATGCCGACGTACAACGCATCGAGCTTGGCGATCGCGATCTTCCTGCTGGCGGGCGACAGCCACGACGCGCGCGCCACGTGCTCGCGGAACGCCGCCGCGACG
>DATEHJ010000500.1:0-8042 GCA_035279645.1 Gemmatimonadaceae bacterium | reverse complement strand
CGTGGCGAGCTGGATACCGGCGCGACGCGCATCACGCGTCGATCCGATTACAGCCTTGCGAAGCTAAAGCTGACGTGCTGACCTGCGGTTGCAGGCCGCTGAAACCACAGACACGGCGCTGACACCACTGACGGAAGAGCGCTTGCGGTTTCTTTCGTCGTCGTGTCAGCGCGTGTCAGTGGTGTCAGCGGCCACCTTCAGCTCTTGTTGCGGCCATGCCACTCCGCGAGTACCTCTTTCTCTCGCTCCAAACTCAACCCGGCCTTGAGCGTTTCCTGACGCTCCGGTGACTGCTGATGGTAGTAGTCGAGCGTGTCGCGTGTCGTGACCGCGAGCGGCCGGAAGGTGACGCCTAACGCGAGCTCGGGGGAGATGTCGAAGCGCGCGAAGCCCTCGTGGCCGCCCTTGGCCGGTTGCCAGACGGGCATCTCGCGATAGGCCCGCACGTTGCGCGCGACGAGGAAGTCAGTGTCGACCCACGTGAACGTCGCCTCCGAAGTCGTTGCGGCCTTGATGCCGTGCAGGAACTCGGCGAAGGAGCGCGGATTCTTCGGTCCCACGGCGTTGAAGATGCCCGGCGCGTCCTGTTCGACGAGTCGAATCATCCATTCCGACAAATCGCGCGCATCGATGATCTGAACGGGATCGCTCCCGTCGCCTGGGGCGAGCACTTCGCCGCCCCGCTCGATGCGTACTGGCCAGTACGTGAAGCGATCGGTGAGGTCGCCGGGGCCGATGATGAGACCTGGGCGAACGATCGTCGTACGACCCGGGAAATACTTCTGTGCCTCCTTCTCTCCGAGCGCTTTGACGAGACCGTACGGCATCGGCTTGCTGCGGTCCCAGTGCGCCGTTTCTTCGGTGAACGCCGGCGCCTCGGAAGTCATCGGAACACGACTCGTGTCAGAGTATACGGATCGCGTCGAGACGAAGACGTATTGGCGCACGCTGTTCTTGAGCAGATCCGCGGTGAGCGTTACCCAATGCGGGTCGGTCTGCACCGAATTGTCGATCACGGCGTCCCATTGGCGGCCTTCGAGTGATTTGAGGTCGCCATTGCGGTCGCCGATGAGCTTCTCGACGGTCGAGAAGAGTTTGGGATTCGTCTTGCCGCGATTGAAGAGCGTGACGGTGTGGCCGCGATCGAGCGCGTACTGCACTTGATAGGGACCAATGAAGCCGGTACCGCCGAGGATGAGGATGCGAAGCGGACGCGGCGCTTTTTCGCGTGGCGGCGAAGTGAACTCGACGCGCTCGACTTGCGCAGGGTGCGCGCATCCATCGACGGAGACGCCGAGTCCCAGTGCGCCACCGGCGATGGCGGAGGCCCGCAAGAAATCGCGACGAGAGGTCATAGGAGATTTTGGGGTGAGCGCGGACTAACTTCGACTACGTCTCAGGATCGCTCCGCGTTGTGTCTGCGTCAATCGTGAGGCTTGCGCGATGTCTGCGCGCTGGCCATGCTCGTGCGTCTCCGACCCCATTCTTCGATCCGATGCGAATTCGAGCTTTTTTCGGCTTGACCCTGGCCGCGAGCGCGCTCTCCGCGCAGCAGCCCACGTCCGGCAACGCGCAGCGTTACACGAAAACGAGCGTGATGATCACGATGCGCGATGGCGTTCGTCTCAACACCGACATCTACGCGCCGAAAGATCAGTCGGGTCCACTGCCGATGATCTTCGAGCGCACGCCCTACGGCATCGAGGGGCGCGAACGTGCGTTCGATGGCCCATTTAAGGAGCTGGCCGACGACGGATACATCTTCGTCTTTCAGGATCTTCGGGGCCGGTTCAAGTCGGACGGGCAATTCGTTATGCAACGGCCGGCGCGCAGCCCGGCGCAGCGGAAGGATCCGAAGGCGATCGACGAGGCGACCGACGCGTATGACACTATTGACTGGCTCGTCAAGAACGTGCCTCAGAACAATGGCCGCGTTGGGATGCTTGGTGTGTCGTACGATGGCTGGACGACGGCCATGGCGCTGACCGACCCACATCCTGCGCTGCGCGCCGCGTCGCCCCAGGCTTCGCCCTCGGACATGTGGCTGGGAGACGATTTCCATCACAACGGCGCCTTCCGCTTGAGCTACGGCTTCGAGTACGCGGCGATGATGGAGGCGGGCAAGGACGTCGAGAACTTCAACTTCGACAAGTACGACACGTACCAGTGGTACCTCGCGTTAGGCCCGTTATCGAACGTGAACGCCAAGTACCTGCACGGGAAGATCCCGACGTGGAACGACTACGTCGCGCATCCGAACTACGACACCTTCTGGCAGGTGCAGACGCTGATCCCGGCGCTGACGCAGGTTACGGTGCCGACACTCAACGTCGCCGGATGGTGGGACCAGGAAGATTTCTACGGGCCGGTGCAGATCTACGAGCGCCTCGAGAAGTTCGACAAGAACAACAAGAACTTCCTCGTCGTCGGACCGTGGAACCATGGCGGGTGGAACGCGCCGGCGGGCCAGAAGCTCGGCAACATCGACTTTGGCAGCCCGACGTCGAAGTTCTATCGGGACAGCATTCAGGCGCCCTTCTTTGCCTTTTATTTGAAGGATCGAGGAGACTTGAAGCAACCGGAAGCGATCACCTTCGAGGGCGGCGCGAATCAGTGGCGACACTACGACAGCTGGCCGCCGAAAGTCAACGTCACCGCGAAGTCGCTGTTCTTCCAGGACAAGGGTGCGCTCTCGTTCGACGCGCCAGTCGCGCAGCAAGGCGCGCCGGCGTTCGACTCGTACGTGTCCGATCCGGCGCATCCGGTCCCGTATCGACACCGGCCGATTCAGGCGACGTATGACCCTCGTGGCTCCGGATGGTACACCTGGCTCACCGAGGACCAGCGCTTCGTCGACGGCCGCGCCGACGTGCTCACCTGGCAAACGGAGCCGTTGACGCAGGACGTGACGATCGCCGGCGACGTGGTCGCCGATCTCTTCGCGGCGACGACGGGCAGCGACGCCGATTGGATCGTGAAGCTCATAGACGTCTATCCGGAAGACATGCCTAACGATCCGAAGATGGGCGGATACGAGTTCATGGTCTCGAACGAGGTGCTGCGCGGCCGCTATCGCAAGAGCTACGAGCATCCCGAGGCGATCGCGCCGAATCAGACGACCGAGTTCAAGTACAGCCTGCACACGCAGAGCTATCGCTTCCTGAAAGGGCACAAGATCATGGTCCAGGTGCAGAGCTCCTGGTTCCCGATCATCGACCGCAATCCGCAGACGTTCGTGCCGAACATCTTCGAGGCGAAGGCGTCCGACTATCGGTCGGCGACGGTGAAGGTGTATCGCTCGCCGCAGGCGGCGTCGCATCTCGTGCTGCCGGTGGTGAGCGACGTGCGGCCGGTCCCGTAAGCGTTAGGCGTTGAGCGTGGAGCGAAACGAGAGCGCCGAGGCGGTTCTGCGACGATCGTGGATCACGACCGGGATCGCGATCGTCGCTGCGTTGCTTGGTGTACAGCATCTCATCCAGGCGATGAGCGGTCTGCACGGCGGCGGCGACCCTCTACCGCTCGCGCTCGAACATCTCGCCGTCGCCATCGTCTCATGCATCGCGACGTATGCGATCGCGAAGGGCAAGGCGTGGGCTCCGTGGGCGCTGGCAATCGCCGGCCTTGCTGCCGCGATTCTCGTCGTCAGCCTGGGGCCATTGCTCAAGATGGACGCGACGGCGCGCAACGGCCTCTGGGCCGGCGGCGCGACTATCGCGATCACCACCGCGGTCGGCGCCTGGTATCTGGCGAGGCAGGTCCAACGCTGACCGTCATCCCGAGGAGCGCGGGACAAAGTGCAGATCCTTCGCTTCGCTTGGGATGACAGTCAGGAACGAATCACGGAGATGAAACGGGGAGTCGTATCCGTGAGCGGAGAATCGGATCCGAGTTCACCCGAGCGGTCGGCATCGAACAACCTAACGATGTTGTTCCCGGCGAGATCCTCCAGCGCGGGCTCGATGCGCAGCAGCGCCTGACGAGGCCACGCTGCGCTCGGCAAGAACGTCCATCTCCGATCGTCGTCGCTCAAGCTCGCCAGCCCAGGAATGCGCGAGCCCCGTTCGTCGACGACGGTGATCAGACGCAGGGCGAGCGCGTGGTCGAGCGGCTCGCCGAAGCCGACCCGCAGCGTATCGCGCGAATCCCGGCGCGGCGCGGAAATGGCCCAGCGCGACGGATTCGGCGGCAGGCTGTCGAGGCCAGCGACCCGAAGCTCCTGTGTGTACGACGCGGCGAGCGGTTGGTTCATCGCGTCGCGCCACCCGGAGTCGACCACCAGACGATAGCGATGCCCGGCCACGAGTGGCGCGCCCATCTCGAGGTTCGAGCGAATGCCGCGCTTCACTCGCCCCGGATCGAATAGCAGCGTTAGGCGCCGGTGATCAGGACTCCACAGTTCCTCTCGGAGCTCGAGGAAGGCGTCTCTCACCTCGTGCCCCTCGGCGTCGACAATGTGAATGTGCTCGTACGCCGAACCGGGCTCCATTGCCGCCGAGAGCTCGACGTATACCCGCAATAGATTGCTCGGCACGTCGCCGCCGCCCGCTCGGACGGCGACGACGTGTGTTGCGTCCTGCCGCGTGGGTGGCCGCGTGTGAAACCTCACCGCGACGGCTGCTGCCGCCGCGAAGACGGCCGCGATCAACGCCGGCCGTGCGGCACTCACAACCACTTCAGTGCAACCGTCTCCACATCGAGGGCGCCGTTGGCCATGTCCCGCTCGAGGACCACGATGTTTTGCGAATTGTAATTGTCCAACTCGAGCACGCCGAAGCTCGCGACCGGGAGATACGGCACGCCCCCAGGCTGATACGCCTGCTTTACCGCCGTCGTCATCCCCTGCGCCGACGCAATGTCCGCCAGATCAAAGCGCATCAGCGTGCGATGGCTGTTTGCGATCATCATGTACCGTTTGCCGTCCTTCGGGCTCGTGTAGGCGACCATGTCGAAGGGACGATTGCCGCCGCCGAGCTCGGCCACCGTCTTGCCGCGCACGACGCCGGTTCCCGTCAGCGCCTCGCGGTCGAACACGACCAGCGGCGAACAGGTGTAGCTCGCGAGCACGACCGAGCGACCATTCAGCGTCAGCGGAAGCAGCGACTCGATCGGCGACGCCGTCTCGAAGCGATTGTGTGATGTGTGATAGATCTCGACGTGAGTCGTGACGGTCGTCTTACCGAAGGGCAGCGTCGCGCGACGCAACGTCGATTTGAACTCCTCGTTGCTCAGCCCGGCGATGTACAGCTCGCCATTGCCCACCGCGAGATGCGTCATCGTGAAGGAGCGCGGAAAGCCCTCCCATGGCATCGTCGTGTCACGCGACGCGGCGTCTGGCAGCTCGAGCCGCGCGTGACGGATCATGTCGAGCCCAACGACGGAGACGCGCTTGTCCTGCTTCGTGAGACGGACGATGAGCGGTGTTTCCGTTTCACCGCGTCCCTTGGTGACGGAGAAATAGAGCGACTGCGAGAGGGGATGCGCGACCATGTCGTGGATGCGGATCTCGTCCTTCGACGCGCCGAGCGCTTCGGCGATGCGCGTGTCGACGCCCTGGATCATGAGTCCGCTGGTCGACGTGTCGCGCGTCGCTTCGCCGACGTCGACCGCGTACACCGCTCCGGCGCGCGAATCGGCAACGTAGAGAATTCCGTCCGATCCGAAGGTCATGACGCCGATCGAACGGAGTTGCAGCGGCGCGACACGCATGCTGTAGGTGCCGCTGTTTGGTGAGGCGCTCGCGCGAGGATCCGCGGTGCGAGATGCGGTGAGGCCGAGGATGCTCACGGCCGCGAGCAATGTGGACGTGACAACGCGACGCCGAGTCATGGGAGGCTCCCGTGGTTAGCGCGGATAGAATGGTCGCTGAAGCCGGCGGCGGGGAGTGGGGATTACAAAACTCGGACCTCAGTCCCTCGACAGCCTCTAAAGCGTCAACACGGACTAACGCGGATAGAGGACGGGGCTTACACGGGCAATACAAAGTGTCATAGACAGGTACCTGTCCGTGCCGTGCCCGTGTTGGTCCGTGATCACGCTTTGGTTGCTATCGGCGCGTTACCAGAAGTGCCTCCGCGAACTCCTCCGCCGCGTTAGGCGCGTGCACGAGAAACAACGACGGCTCGATCAGCTCCAGTTCGAGCAGCGTGTAACCATCCCCGACGCCCGCGAGATCCACACGCGCATAGAGCTGTTCGTTGGGCTCGATGCCGGTGAGCGCGCTGGCGGCCTCGAGCACCCGCTCCGCGCTCGCCACGGCGGCCGCGGGGGCCTGGGCGAGGGCCGACTTCGGCATCGGATGGCCGTCGACCAGCGCCGAGCGACGGCGTACGGCGTGCGTTAGGCGGCCCCGCGCGAAGAGGAGCGACAACTCCCCGTGCTCGGCGAGCGACGCGAGGTGCGGCTGCACCATCACGTCCCGCGTCGCCAGCAATCGTTCGAGATGCGCTTGCGCGTCAGCGAGGGCATCGGCGTCGAAGCGTCGCGTCTCGTGCGCGGATGCGGAGACGGCGGGCTTCACGACGATGTCGCGCCATCCGTGCGTGCGCGCGACTTCGCGCAGGTCCAGGCTCGAGCCACGATCCACGAAAACTGTGTCGATCACCGGGACGCCGCGGCGCGCGATGTCGGCGAGATAACGCTTGTGCGAATTCCAGCGCACGACGCGCGCGTCGTTATGCATCCGCGTCGCGCCGCTCACGCGATCGACCCAGGAGAGGAATTCCGCGTGATGGTGATGATAGTTCCACGTCGACCGAATGACGACGGCGGCGGCGTGAGCCCACGCCGCCGCCGGTTCGTCCCACGCCGCGGCGCAGACCCGCACGCCGCGGCGCTCGAGCGCTTGCGCGAAAAGCTGGTCGTCCTCCGTCAGCCCCGGCTTCGGGGTGTACGTCGCGAAGAGAACGACCGGACGCGCATCACTGCTTGTCATTCCGCTTCGGCGCACCGGCCTTCGCGTTGCCCGCTTGGACCGTCGCCTTGAGCGACTTGTTCGGGTAGTCCGGCGCCGCCGGCACGGGCACCGGATGCGCCTTGATCTCGCCTTGGAGATACGCGATCGCCGCATCCAGCTGTGCGTCCTGGCCGAGGAAGGTCGCGTGCGGCTCGTTGTCGACGACGATGTCGGGATCGACGCCGTGCCCCTCGATCAACCACTGACGCTCGGGACCGTACACGCCCATCTCCGCCGCCGTCGCGATGCCGCGGTCGACGAGGTTGTTGCTCGACGAGAGCCAGATCTCCCCTCCCCAGGTCCGCGTACCGATCACCTTTCCAAGGCCGAGTCGGCGAAATCCTTCGGAGAACGCCTCTCCGTCGGAGGCGGTATTCTCGTCGGTGAGCACGACGACGTGTCCACGGAATGCGTACTGCATGTTCCACGTCGGATTGCCCGTACGCGCCTGCCAATAGAACCAGGCTTTGCGCATCAGGCGCTCGAGCACCCAGCTGTCGATGTTGCCGCCGTTGTTGTGCCTAACGTCGACGATGAGTCCCTCGCGATTGAACGCGGGATAGAAATCGCGCGCCCACTGGGCGATGTCGCCGCCGCCCATCGCGCGCAGGTGGACTTAACCGATATGATCCGCGCTTTTCGTCTCGACGGCGAGGCGGCGCGTGTATTCCCACTCGTTGTAGCGCAGCCCGTTCTCGCGCCCCTGAGAGATCGGCGTGACGACGACCTCGCGGTCGCCCCCGCCCTTCGCCTTCACGCGGAGCAGCACTTGGCGGTCCGCCTGATCGCGCAGCAGCGCGCCGATGTCGGCGACGCTCAGCGTCGGCACGCCATTGACCCCCTCGATGACGTCGCCTTCGTTGACGTTCACGCCAAAGCGCGCGAGCGGTGACATGTCGCGTGGCGAGTCAGGATCACTCTGATAGATGTGGTCGACGCGATAGCCGCCGCCGGCGTCGTCCCGCGTTAGGCGTGCGCCGAGTGAGGCGGGAGCGACGGCGTCGGTACTGCGACGCATGTCACCGCCGTAGACGAAGATGTGGAGCGCCGACAGCTCGCCCACCATCTGCGCGAGGATGTCGCTCAGCTC
>DATEHJ010000499.1:0-6957 GCA_035279645.1 Gemmatimonadaceae bacterium | reverse complement strand
GCCGAGCCTAACGTGCGCATAGCCCGCGATACCCTCCCGATCATGCGCCAGCCAGATGCGACTGTTCGCGTCGGAGATCTCCGCGTGCTGCTGTTCCTCAGAGAACGCGGAGGACAAATACGCCTCGAGATCGTCCGGTTTGTTCGCTGGTCCAAACGTGTCGCGGAACATCGACGTCGCGGCGCGCGACCACGCCGCGGCATCCGCGGATGTCGCAAGGCGCACCGTGACATCGTCTGCCTCGAGGCGCACGCGCATCTCCTCGCGAAGTACTTCGACTCGCTCGCCCATTATCTCAGATGTGCGCGAGCGCGTCGAGTGTTCGCTCGTTGCGCACGTTGCCCGTGTTCAACGTCGATGCCGGCTCGAAAAGGAGCACCTCGACTTCCTCGTCCGCGACCGGTCGATGCTCGACGCCGCGAGGGACGATCACCATGTCGCCGGCCTCGAGCTCGATCACGCCGTCACGCAATTCCATGCGGAACCGGCCACGATGTACGAGAAACAGCTCGTCCTCGTTGTCGTGGTGATGCCAAACGAACGGGCCTTTGAATTTCGCGAGCTTCACCTGTTGGCCATTGAGCTCACCAACGATCTTGGGGCTCCAGTGCTCGCTGAATGCGGCGAATTTCTGCGGCAGATTGATTTTCTGCATAGCGCGCTCCCTCACTCGGTCGCGAATGCTACTCGGTGACGAGGAAGAAGGCCAGCGCAAACAGCAGATACACGGCGAGCAGCAATACTCCCTCGAACCAAGTCGTCTCGCCATCCTGCGCGATCGAGTTGACGATGAACGCCGCTCCGCCGATGGCGATGAGCTCGATCGGATTTTCGAAGACGAGGTTCATCGGATGGCCGAGGAGATACGAGAGCAGCACGAGCACTGGCGCGACGAGCATTCCGACCTGAATCGTCGAGCCGACGGTGATGCTCATGACGAGCCCCATGCGGCCGCGTCGCGCGAAATACACAGCGGAGATGTACTCCGCGGCGTTGCCGACGATCGCGAGTACGACGACGCCGAGGAAAAAAGGCGTTAGGCCGAAACGCGTCGCCGTCGCCTCCACGGTGTTCGACACGATCTCCGCCTCGAGCGCGGTGAATGCCGTGGCCGCGGCGAGCACGGTGATCGATTGCCAGAGCGGCCATGGTACGGGGACGGCCGGATCTGACGGCTCGTCCGGCGTTGGCCCTTGGGAAAAGACATCCCGGTGGGTAACGAGCGTGTAAATCAGATTGCCGATGTAGAGCAGGATGAGCACGATCGCGACGCCGAGACTGAGTTTTTCGTCCAGCTCCGCTGTATGCGGACTCCGGAGCACTCCGCGTTCGGTGTGGTCGAAGAGCGCCGGCAGCAGCACGGCGATGGTGACCAAGATGAGCAAACTCGAAAGATTGCCTGCGCGCTCACGGTTGAAGTGCTGCACGTCACGCGTGAAGCTTCCGGCGACGATCGCGAGCCCCAGCCCGAGGAGGCTGTTCCCGATGAGTGAGCCAGTGATCTGCGCTTTTACGACGTCGACGTGACCGCCGCTGAGGACGAAGAGCGCGATGATGAGCTCCGGCGCGTTCCCGAACGACACGTTCAGCAGACCGCCGATCGCGCTGCCGGTTCGCGCGGCCACGTGCTCCGTCGAGCGGCGCACCCACTCGGCGAGCGGAATGATGGCGAGGATGGCGACGATGAAAACGACGGGGCGCGGCACGGCGTCGATCGCCGCGAGCGCCACCGAGATGGGCACGAGCACGAGCAACGCTCGCCAGAGCATCGACGGTCCTGTTGCTGGTTAGGCGCTTCCCGTCGACGCTAGGGCGCGAGAAGCACGGAGTAGGGTCTGCCGCCGACCTGCAGCGTCGACGTGACGCGGCGCGACGCGACGTCGATCACCGAAATCGATCCGGAGCGGCCATTCGCGGTGTACAGCGTGCGACCATCGCGACTGAGGGCGACGCCCCATGGCCGTTCGCCGACGGACACCGTTGCCGTCACGGCGCGCGAGCCAATGTCGACGATCGCGACCGCGTTCGAGCGGCCGTTCGCCACATAGAGCGTCTTCTCATCAGGTGAAAGGGCGAGTCCGGTCGGTTTGGTGCTTCGATCCCCGATCACCACGCTTCCCTCCACCGTGTCGGCGCGCGCATCGACGTAAGTGACGGTTCCCCCATTCTCGGCGCTCACATACGCACGTGCGCCGTCACGCGTGAAAGCCACGAACCGCGGTCGAGCGCCGACGGAGAATGACGTTAGGCGGCGGCCGGTCGACGCGTCGAGCACGGTAACGCTGGAATCGGCTTCGCCGGTAACGTACACCGCGCGCCCGTTAGGCGCTACGGCGACACCCTCCGGCTCCTTGCCGACGGGAACCGTGAATCGGGCTTTCGCCGTGACAACGTCGACGGCGGTCGCCATCGCGATCTCCTCATTGGAGACGTAGACCGTCGCGCCGTCCGGCGCCCCCCCGACGGCGACCTGCTCGGGATCCTTTCCCACTGAAAGCCGCCTGACGACGTGTCGCGAGGCGAGGTCCACCACCGCCACGGCTTCGTCCTTTCCGAGCGCGACGAAGATGCGACGACCGTCGGCACTGAGCGCCATCCCGCGTGGTCTCCCGCCGACGGGAATCGTCGCCACGATCTGACCCGAGGCCGCGGACAGCAAGACGAGACGGTCGCCCGGCTCGTCGCTGGCGACGAGCCAACGTTCGGGCGCCGCTCCCTGAGCGACGGTCCGAGTCGGCGACGCAAACAAGCTCGCGAAGGCGAGTGATACAGCGACGCGCATTGCTAATGGCAATTTGGCTAGTGGCGAGTCCTTGGTGACTAGTCACTAGCAACTAGTCACTAGCAACTAGTTACTAGCAACTAGTCACTAGCCACTCTATCGCGCCCGCATGCTATCGAAAGTGGCTCCACGAAGGAAGCGCGGTGGCGTCGTTCGCGCCTGCTCGACCTTGTCGGCGACGGACTGCGGAAGGTGCACCGCGCCTCGACGATGCGCCTCCCAGACCGCCTCCAACGCGCGCGCCTGGCGCTCATAGGCGGCGAGGAACTGCGTGCCCCCCTCCTCGCTTTCCAGAGCGCGCCGGATCAGCGATTCGAGATGATTCTCGATCGGCACTTCCCGGTCGGCCTCGGTCCGTGTGCACGCCTCGAGATTCCAGCGCGCCCGATGAACTTCGCAGAGCCCCTCCCGACAGCTGATACTGCCTTGTGAAGATCGGCAGTGAGGGCAGCGCGCAATCGCGCGTGCGAGGTCCACGCTCGGTACCTGCGACATCGTGTCGTCCTCGAGAGCGCCAACCAGTTCATGGGCAAGCACGGGGTCTGTGGCCGCAGCCGCGACCAACCGAAGCCGTCGTCGTGCGTTCGGTTCAAATCCCATGGCCATATTCCATAAGGCCGGTCCCCTGCCCCAACCCGGGCATTGTGACCGAGCCGTGACTCGCGCGTCTTAGGCTGTGTGTAAATGGGCGGGGCTGCTGGGATGCAGCCGCGCCATCTCGTGAATTGCCGGTACCGGACGTACTGTGGAAGTGCATAAAAACGCGGAAACACCGCCCTTTTCGCCCAGTATGACAATCATGGCGTCCGTGAACGACCCGCTGGTTGCGCTCGAGGAGCACTGGGCCGTCTCGACATTCGGCGCCGAACAGCGTGCCGCGCTCGTTGCGTTCGCGGAGGATTCGCTCCGCGCCCTGCGCAGCGGAACGACGACGACGCGCGCGCGTCCCGCGGTAGAAGATCTGCTCGCTCTCGCAAGCGCGTTCGACATCGCCGCTCGCGAGCGTCTCGACCTCGATGGGCTGGGAAGCCCCTTCGCCTTGGCGAAGCCGAACGACGTCACTGAGCGCCGGGGGTATTTGCGCGCCGGCGCGAATCGCGCCTTCAGTCTGCTCGCCGTGGCACCGGTCGATTTCGACGACGAGGTCGGCGCGCTGTACCGCGCGCTGCTCGTCGTCGCTCTCGCGCACGTGGCCGGGCAGGCCGAGCCGCTCCGTCCCTGGCTGGCCGCGTACCGCCGTGGACTGTTTCCCGGTGACGATCGGGATCTGCGCTGGGACCTGCTGCTGCTGAGGCGAAACGTCGAGCTGTGGACGGAGGTCCTCGCCGGTTCCGGACCATCGGGGCTCGAGCGCGCGATGGAGATCGTCGCGACGATTCGCGAGGAGCGCGGCGTCCGCGAGCGGGAACTGCTGGCGAGCTTCGACGAATCGGAAGAGATGCGGATGCGTTTCTACCTGTTTGCGCTCTTCCACGTCACCGAGGCGGCGACGGAGCTCCTCCTGTATCGACTGCACGGAGCGCCTAACGACGCCCTGCAGCGTGTCTACGTCGCGCTGTCCCTCGCGCGATCGGCGACCTCGGGCGACATGCAGATCCTGCCCGCGCTGGAGTGGTTGTACGAGGCAGCCGCGTGCGTCATGCAACAACGCACGCCGCAACTCGAGCTGCTGCCCGAGGGCGAGCGAAACGGCCGCGTGCATTAGCGCGATTTCGGACGCGCACTTCCAACAAGAATGCCTCGCGCGCTGGTCGAGCGCGCCAAGAGAAGCATAACGCGGCGCTTCGCGCGCGCCCGCGTCGTGTCGTCCATGCCGACCCCTTGATGCGCCGTCGCGCGCATCGGCGCGGCCGGAATCGCGGCGACGGATCCGAGTGGCGTCGCGCGAATACCGATCCCTTCCTCGTACATCCGGAACCACTCTTCGCTGCCATCCGGGTGTTGGCAGCGAGCGTAGTAGCCCTCATCCATCGTCGACCAGTAGCCGGTCCAAGCACCCTTTGCCGCATCAATGGTGAGCGACGAACAGGGAGCGTCCTCGAGAGGCTCGTTCGGCCGAGCGCAAGAAACGAGGTGCATGGGAGGTAGTGAAAGAGAGGAGGCGAGCGTACGAAGGCGCGGTGGGGACGTCGTTATGACGTTGGGGAGGTGAACCTAGAAGAACCAATTTGCCCGCGCAATAGGAAAAACGGTGCTAAGTGATTGTGTTTTATGTGGATAGCTCCTGTGGATAAATGTCGAGAACGGCGTAACTCACAGTGAATTCACGTCAAAGCTCACGTCGTGTCGTGTTGATATCGCATGTGGAAGACTCTTGAGAACCTTTTTTCCCCAAGAATTCGACATCGCAAACGCACGCCACGCGGCGAGCGCACGCCCCGCGCGCGCGCCGAAGTGATTCAAGAATGCTGAACTCGTGTGGATTGCGTGTCGACAACTGGGCAAGCGGCGAGTTTCCACGTGGAGAACTTCACGGCTTTCCACATCCGATGTGCACTGAGTGTTGATAGCATCGGAGTTGCTCATGGAAACAGTTCCCCTCATTCTCGTGACGGTACCGCCACATCATGCGACCGATCTGGAAGGGCGCGCTGAGTTTCGGACTTGTGAATATTCCAGTCCAACTCTACACCGCCATTCAGGCGGGTGAGCATGTGAGTTTTCGCTTATTGCATCGCAGCGATCATTCACCCATACGTTACGAGCGCGTCTGCCAGAAGGATGGCAAGACGCTCACATGGGACGACATCGTCAAAGGTTACGAGTATGCGAAAGGCCGCTTCGTCGAGATGACGGACGAAGACTTCAAAGCCGCCGCGCTCGAGTCGTCGAAGTTGATCGAGATTCTCGATTTCGTCGCCGCCGATGAAATCGATCCGCGCTACTTCGAGACGCCGTACTATCTGCTGCCCGTCAAAGGCGGCGAGAAGGCGTACGCGTTGTTGCGCGAGGCGGTTCGCAACACCGGAACGGTCGGCATCGGCAAGATCACGATGCGCTCGAACTCGCATCACCTCGTCGGCGTGAAGGTCGTCGGGGACGCGTTGGTTCTCGAGATCATGCGCTTCGGCGATGAATTAGTAAAGACTGACACGTACTCCTTCCCGAGCGCCGATGGCGTGCGCCCGCAGGAGCTCCAGATGGCAGAACAACTCGTCGCGAATCTCACCCAGCCCTTCGACGCCTCGAAGTACGAGGACGAGTATCGCAACAACCTGATGCGCATCATTAAGGCAAAGCTCAAAGGCAAGACGATCGAGGTCGCCGAGCCGGAGGAGCGCGAAGCGACGCCGATCGTGGATCTGATGGCCCGATTGCAGGAGAGTCTGGCGCAGGGAAAGGCGCGGCCCCGCCGCAGCGCCAAAGCGACGGAGGGAAGCCCTCCCACGCGCCGGCGCACACGCCGCAAGACTGCCTAACGCTCATTGATGACAACACCGGCCGCGATCGGACGAAAACTCACCGGCAATCGACGCCAGCGCGACGTTCGGGTTACCACGTCGGCGTCGCTCGCGCGCTCGCTGACGCCCATGCTCGCGACCGTCGGCAGGGAGATCCCGCACGGCGAGGAGTGGACATTCGAGCCGAAGTACGACGGCATTCGCATCCTGGCTTTCGTCACGGGTGGCTCGGTGTCCCTCCTCAGCCGTAACGGCAATTCCAAAACGGCACAGTTTCCCGAGATCGTCGACGCGCTCGCCGGACTGTCGCGCGCGCGGAAGCAGTCGTTCGTTCTCGATGGCGAGCTGGTGGCGCTCAACCGCGATGCGCCAGCGCGTTTTCAACAGTTGCAGAGCCGAATGCACGCGACCGACCGGGCGCACATCAGTGCTCGTGTCGCCGACACGCCGGTCGCGTATGTGATTTTTGATGTGCTAATCGACGGTGACGAGTCGCTGGTTCACGAGACGCAGCGCGTGCGGAGAGCACGTCTGCTCCAGTTGTTGATCCCCCCGGTACCGCACGTGTTGCGTCTCAGCGACTCGCTCTCCGGCGACGTGAAAAAGCTGTTGAAGAAAGCACGCACCCAGGGCTGGGAAGGAGTGATCGCGAA
Source organism: Gemmatimonadaceae bacterium (assembly GCA_035279645.1). Taxonomy (GTDB): domain Bacteria; phylum Gemmatimonadota; class Gemmatimonadetes; order Gemmatimonadales; family Gemmatimonadaceae; genus AG2. Next base: position 121 of record DATEHJ010000499.1, on the reverse strand, counting down.
GCGGAAGGACTCGCTCTACGAGCCCGGCAAGCGCTCGCGCGCCTGGCTCAAGCTCAAAGTCGAACAGCAGCAGGAGTTCGTCGTCGGCGGATACACCGAGCCACGCAACTCGCGACAGCAT